>CATJIW010000363.1 GCA_949740745.1 uncultured Lachnospiraceae bacterium
AGCTGGGGGGCCACCTTTTCAATAAAGGACAGGGGCCACTTCTCCAGGGCTTCGGTCAGGATGGTGTGATTGGTGTAAGCGCAGGTCTTCGTAGTGATTTCCCATGCCTCGTCCCAGTCCAGCCCTTCCACGTCCAAAAGGACCCTCATCAGCTCCGGAACGGCCACCGTGGGGTGGGTATCGTTCATCTGGAACACCACCTTCTCCGGCAGCATGTGGATGTCGTCATGGTTGGTCTTAAATTTCTGCACCGCGCGCTGCACGCTGGCGGAAATAAAGAAATACTGCTGCTTTAAGCGAAGCTCCTTGCCCGCATAATGGTTGTCGTTGGGATAAAGGACCTCGACGATATTCTTCGCCAGGTTCTCCTGCTCCACCGCCATCCGGTAATCGCCCTTGTCAAAGGAATCCAGGCTGAAGGTATTGATGGGCTCCGCATCCCAGATCCGGAGCGTGTTCACCACGTGATTGCCATAGCCCACGATGGGAAGGTCATAGGGCACGGCACGGACAGACTGATAGCCCTCCTGGATAAACTGATTCCTGCCGTTCTTCCATTCCGTGCGGACATAACCGCCGAATTTCACCTCGACCGCATATTCGTCCCGGCGCACCTCAAAAGGATTGCCGTCCTTCAGCCAGTCGTCCGGAACCTCCATCTGATAGCCGTCCCGGATCTCCTGCTTGAACATGCCGTACTTATAACGGATGCCGCAGCCGTAAGCCGCATAGCCAAGAGTCGCCAGCGAATCCAAGAAGCAGGCCGCCAGACGGCCCAGGCCGCCGTTCCCAAGGGCGTAGTCCCGTTCCTGGTCTTCGATCACGTTCAGGTCAAAGCCCAGCTCGTCAAGGGCCTCTCTGATCTCGTCCCTGGCACGGATATTGATGATGTTGTTTCCGAGGGCGCGGCCCATGAGAAATTCCATGGACATATAATAGACCATTTTCGCATCCTGTTTATCGTACTGCTTGTGAGTGGCGATCCACTCGTCGATGATGACGTCCTTCACCGCATAAGCCACGGCCTGGAACACCTGCTTCGGCGTCGCCTCGGAAATGGTCTTCCGATAAAGGTTCTTGACATTGCTGGCCACTTCCCGTTTGAACTGTTCCTTGTCAAACTGATAATTGGACATAAATACTCCTCCTGCTGCAATTATTTCATGATCGTTTCCCCTGCCGGCCCGCTCGCCGGCGTCCGGCGCCCTATACGGTCGCCTTCTCCACACCAAGCATAACACGTTCGCCGTTAATATTCCAGTCTTTTTCGTATCCGGCGATCCTTCCGATACAAATTTCTTCGGCCAGAACCTCGCTTTTGATCTCATCCGTATGGTTTTTGAGGATTTCGGCAATCCTGTCGTTCTCATCCTGATAAAGATGGATATGATCTGTGACCTCGAAGCCGGCCTCCTTGCGCATGGTCTGCACCTTGCTGATGATCTCCCGGACAAAGCCCTCTTCCAAAAGCTCTGCAGTCAGATTGGTATCCAGCACCACCGTGACCTCCCCGGAAGCCTCCGTCACATAGCCCTCCTTCTGGACCATGTCGATCAGAAGGTCTTCTTCCGCCAGAGTCACCTCCGTCCCGGCCATGGACATGGTGAGGAAGCCTTTCGCTTTCAGCTCGTCCATGGCGGCATTGCCGTCAAGCTCCGAAAGCTCCTTCTTGATCTGTCCCAGAAGCTTCCCGTATTTGGGTCCCACGGTCCGCATCTGGGGCTTGAAGGTGTAGGTGGTAAACTCCCTTACGTCGTCGGTGAACACGGCCTCCTTCACATTCAGCTCGTCTTCTACGATCTCGGCATAGAACTTTGGCAGTGCAAAGGGCGCCTTCACGAACATCTTTCCGATGGGCTGTCGGTTTTTGATGTTCGCCGTGTTCCGGCAGGCCCGGCCCATGACCACCACCTTCAGCACATGCTCCATGTGGTCTTCCAGCTCCTTGTCAATATGGCTCTCGTCCGCCTTGGGGAAGCTGCACAGGTGTACGCTCTCCGGCGCATCCTTGTCGATGCTGCAGACCAGATTCCGGTAAATATCTTCTGTCATAAAAGGAATCATCGGCGCCGCCGCCTTGCTGACTGTCACGAGGGCCGTGTACAGAGTCATGTAGGCATTAATTTTATCC
>CATJIW010000364.1 GCA_949740745.1 uncultured Lachnospiraceae bacterium
GGCCCGGCCCTGGAAGGCGGCATCAGCAGATACGGAATGCGGGCAGAGCCGGGAGCCGTAGACGCCGTCGTTATAAAAGACGGACGGCTCACTGTCACCACCATCGAAAACGCCCCCATAAAGGGCATCTGCGGCTCCGGGATCGTGGATCTTCTGGCAGAGCTTCTCTTAAACGGCTGGATGGATCTGCAGGGAACCCTGCAAAAAGAAAAATCAGAACGGATCGCAGAAAAAAACGGTGAGACGGTCCTGATATACGGCCGGGGACAGGAAACGGCAGACGGCGAAGACCGGTATTTCTCCCAGACCGACATCCGAAGCTTTCTGGACACCAAGGCGGCGGCCGCCACCATGGTAGACTGCCTCCTTTCCGAAACGGGAATCACCGCCGGAGAGGTAAGCCGCATCTACATGGCCGGCTCCTTCGGAAAACACCTGAATCTGGAATCGGCCATCACCATCGGCCTCTACCCGGACCTTCCCAGAGAACGGTTTTTTTGCATAGGAAACGGTTCCTTAGAAGGCGCCTGCGCCCTTCTGGCCGACCGGACCCTGATGGAACAGTTTGACCAAATCCTTCCGAACCTCCATTACCTCCAGTTCGCCTCCGCAGAAGACTTCGTCCCCCGGATGCAGGCCGCCAAATTCTTTCCCCATACGAATCTGGATGCCTGGCCCACGGTAAAAGCCAGGCTCCTGCGCCGGGGAATCCTGAAATAGCATCCCGCCGCAAAGAGGCCCCGCCCGCATCCCCTTCCCGACTCATCCGTCAAAAACAGGAGACAGATGCACTCTGCACCTGTCTCCTGTGTCACTTTCCCTGCCAAATTTCAATCCGACAGCAGCATCCGGTCATTGGCGAACTCGCCGCCGCTGGCGTCCTCGAATTTCTTCAAAAGGTCCTCCACCCTGAGCTTCTTCTTATCCTCGCCCCGCACGTCATAAATGATCTGTCCCTCGTGCATCATAATCAGGCGGTTTCCCAGACGGAGGGCGTCCTTCATATTGTGGGTCACCATCAGCGCCGTCAGGCGCGCCTCCGTGACCATCTCCTCCGTCAGGCTTAAAACCTTCTTCGCCGTCCTGGGATCCAGAGCCGCCGTGTGCTCGTCAAGGAGCAGAAGCTTCGGCTTCTGGAGAGTCGCCATCAGAAGGGTCAGCGCCTGCCTCTGCCCGCCGGAAAGCAGGCCCACCTTGGAAGTCATCCGTTCCTCCAGGCCGAGGCCCAGCCGCTTAAGCTCCTCGTGGAAAATCTCCTTTTCCTGTTTCGTGACGCCCCATTTGAGGCCCCGCCTGCGCCCCCTTCTGTGGGCCAGGGCCATATTCTCCTCGATCTGCATGCCTGCCGCCGTTCCCATCATGGGATCCTGAAACACCCGGCCCAAAAGAGCGGCCCGCTTAAACTCCGGCTGACGGGAAATATTCACCCCGTCCAGATAAATAGTCCCGCAGTCAATGGGGTACACTCCGGCGATCATATTGAGCATCGTGGACTTTCCGGCCCCGTTCCCGCCGATGATGGTAACAAAATCCTCCGGCAGAAGATGCAGGTTCAGATCCTTAAGGGCCTGCTTCTCGGTGACCGTCCCGGGATTAAAGGTTTTGCTTACATGACTGATCTTAAGCATAAGTCAATTCCCTCCCTTCCCGGCATCCGTCATCGGGTCATAAGCCGCCGCCCGCCTTCTTTTCTCCAGAAGCCCCGGCACCGTCAGAGCCGCCGCCACCAAAACAGCCGTCAGAAGCTTCAAATCATCCGTGTTCAGACCAAGCGGGAGCACCACCGCCACGATGATGCGGTAAAGCACCGAACCCACCACCACCGACAAAAGCTTCGTCCCGAAGCTGGTCTTTTTCCCGAAGATCACCTCGCCGATGATGATGGAGGCCAGGCCGATGACAATGGCTCCTGTCCCCTGCTTCACGTCCGCATACCCCTGGCTCTGGGTCACCAGCGCCCCGGAAAGGGCCACCAGGCCGTTGCTCAAGGCAAGGCCCAGCACTTTGTTCCGGTTGGTATTCATTCCCAGAGAACGGGCCATATGCTCATTGTTGCCGGTGGCCCGGATGGCCGAGCCGATTTCCGTGCCGAAAAACCAGTACAGCAATGCAATCAGCGCCGCCGCGA
>CATJIW010000365.1 GCA_949740745.1 uncultured Lachnospiraceae bacterium
CAAAAGAGGCCAAAACCCTAGTAAATCCAAGGGTCTTAGCCTCTTCCTCTGCGGATAACAGGACTCGAACCTGCACGGTCTCCCACCAGAACCTAAATCTGGCGCGTCTGCCAATTCCGCCATATCCGCATCATGCAATGCGGTATCATCTTACCATTTTCCGACTGAAAAGTCAACGTGCCATGTGCTGATAACAATAATGGATAATATCCTTGCGCTTCACGATCCCGATGAAGATCTCATTGTCATCCACCACAGGAACAAAATTCTGGTTAAGAACCTTCTCCATCAGATCCTCCACCCTTGCGCTGACAGACACCGCCATGGTCTGCCTTTTGCGCCTGACGCCAGCCAGCTTCACGTGCTCCGCCTCCTGAAAGCTCAGGTCACAGTTGGATTTGATATACCAAAGAAGATCCCCTTCCGTAATGGTCCCCACATATTTTCCTTCCCGGTTGATGACCGGAACCTCCGAATACCGGTGCGCTTCCATTTTTTCAATGGTCTGCCTGAGAGAATAGTCCTCATAAACAAACTCTACTTCGCTTTTGGGCGTCAGGAAAAATAATATGTTCATAGCCCTCTCCTTTTTCTTTTGACTTTGGGCACGCTGCAGTTTCTGCTCACCCGGACGCAGGCGTCCGGCTTTGCAGAAAGTCATTTCTGTACGTATTGTTCGCCGTGCTGCGCTCCGGGCTTCGCCCCCTCGCTCGCGGGCAGTCGCCCTATAGAAATAGTTTTCTGCTCACCCGGACGCAGGCGTCCGGCTTTGCAGCAAACTATTTCTGCACGGCTCGTTGCCTTCACGGACATGTTACCATATTTTTTCTTGACATTCCAGAGATTCCTGATAAATTTAGAAAAGCTTAAGAGTTTGTTTCCATTTTATCCCAGGGGTCTGTGAAAGATTCCGGGACGCCGCAGACGGATCCTACTCCTGTCCTTCGCTGCCGGCCAGAAGCTCCCGTTTTTTCCTGGTCATCATGCCCCCGATACGGCCGGATTCCTTGGCGGAAAGGGAACGCCAGCCGTTTTTGAGGACTTTGTCATACACGCCGATCTCGTCGGCAATCTCCAGCTTCAGCTTTTCCTCCGGCGTCAAATTTTCAAGATCAATGGGTTTGTCCTTTTTCTTTCCCATAATAAACGATGCTCCTTTCTCCCCTGAAACAGAGGCTACTTAGAGCATCGCCGTTTTCCCGGAAAATATTCATGCCGGGTCTTATGCGCCGGGAAGTTTCTCCCGTTTACATGCCGGGATTCTGAGGCATAATGATCCCGGCCGCAATGTAGGCCAAAATTCCGGCCCCGGTACAGCCGAACACTGCCCAGACCACACGGATGATCGTCGGGTCAATGTTGAAATACTCCCCGATTCCTCCGCAGACTCCCAAAAGCATTCTGTCCCTTGCGGAACGGTATAAACGTCTCGGTTCCATTCGTTATTCCTCCTCATAAAAATCTAAATTGATATTACCTGCTTCGCAGGAAAGTTCCAATCTTTTTAAGCTGCTGTTTTCCGGTTCCTCATCCATAAAGAGCCCTGCCCAGGTGGAGCCGCCCACAGTCACGCTGCCGACGCTGCACTCCAGATCCAGATCGAAATCCTCCCGGCTTCCCGCCAGAAAGCCCCGGATCTCTCCGGCCTGGCACTCGGCCCTGAGCCGTTCCTTCACGTCGGCATGAAACTCAGCCGAACCGGCTTTCAGGTCGACGTCCATGTTCCTGCAGGCGATCTGATGAATCTCCACGCCTCCGGCTTCCACGTCGACGGACACCTCCTCCAGCGTCACGCCTGCCGGTACCGTGATATGAACCTCTCCCAGGCCGGCCTTCCAGTACACGCCCTCGTTGTCCACGTAAAACCCTCCGATGGCGGAACCGTCCTTATAGTCCGGCTCTTCCGCCGAAAGCTTCCAGATTCCGTCCTCCACAACGCTTCTGAGCGGCTTTCCCTCCGTTTTTCCGATAATGGCGAATTCGTCTCCTTCCTTAACCACAACGCTTCCCGCCTGCACGTGAAGCTCCAGCCCCCGGATGTCTCCTTCCACCTTCTCATAGATCTCTTCCAGATCCCCGTCTCTCCACCTTGCGGCACGCCATCCCCGAAATCCCAGCGCCCAGCTCACAGAGCCGAGAAGAAGGCCGAGTATCATGCAGACCCCAAATATCCACAGGCATACTTTTGTAAAACGCTTCATGATGCGGCGCCTCCTCTCCTCCTGCTTCCCAGGAACCCAAAAAAATTCGCAATCAGCCCTATAATGCCCGGAATCAGTCTGCCGCAGACCATGACAGACAGCCACACAGCCAGAATCCCAAGACCAAAAAGAATCAGCCCGCCTCCCATGAACATCATGCCCGCCAAGGGAAAGAGGAACAGCTTGGCGGCCCCGACTCCGAACAGGATCACTCCCGTTACTACCAGGGCCACGGCGACAATAACCACCGCAAGGGCAATCCCGCCCACCGCACAGACTACCGTCAGAAAGAACGCAAACACAAGTGCCGCCGCTCCCAGCAGAAAGGGACAAAGAAACAGGAATCCTATGGCCATCAGAAGCCACAAAAAGGGATTGCGCCTGCGCCTTGCCGGAGGGTTCTGCGGACCATACTCCCCGCCGTAAGCCTGCCTGGGGCCGCCGGCCTTTTTGTCAAAGCCTTCAGGGCCCGGCCCTTCCTCCCCGGAGGCCTCATAAGCCTGCCCGGAGAAGCTCTGCCGTCTCTTTTCCTCCTGCCTGCGCCTCTCCCGGCTTTCTTCTATCCGGCGGCGTCCTTCTTCCACGCCTTCCGAAAGCCTCTGGCCCAGCTCGTCGAACACGGATCTGGCCCGGTTCCCCCAAGTGTCCTCTTCTCCGGTTCCCTGGCCTGCGTTTCCCTCCTTGCTCCATTTCCCTTCGTATTCGCCGGAGGTCCCGGAATCCTTTCCCGCCTCCGTTTTGCCCCCGATCTGTTTCCGCTTCACCGGCTCCGGCGGCACGATCTCGTACTGGGGACCCCGATAGCGTTCATTCCGGTATCCGTTCTCCGTATACTCCGCATCCTGGCTCTCATATCCGTTTCTGGCGCCCTCCCGGATAATGGCCGCCACCTTCTCCGGCCTTCCAAGCTCCGCAATCACCTGCGTTTCCTTCTCCGGCCCCGCGTCGTCAAAATAATCCTCATAATACTGGAGCGCCTCTTCCCGCTCTTCATCCGGCACGTCCTGGAGAAGATACGCCAGCTCCCTCATATACTCTGCCCTGTTCATGTTCACACCTCCCTGAGAATCGCAGATATTTTTCCGGAATACCGCCGCCATTCGCCCCGGTAAAGGGCAAGCTGGGCATCTCCCTTGGACGTTACCTTATAATATCTTCGATTCCGGCCCCCGTATTCTCTGTCGTAGACCTCCAGACATTCATCCTTCTGAAGCCTTCTGAGTACCGGGTAAAGCGTGGACTCTGAAATGTCAATGGCCTCCCGGACCTCCTGAGTGATCTTGTACCCGTAGGTTCCCTCCAAATCCCTGGAAACAACAGACAGGACGATGGCATCCAGGAGGGCGGCACCTGTATTAAAAACCATGCGACCAACTCCCTTTTGTTTTTTATAATATTGTTTCTTGATTAATACTATATATCATATAATATTGTTTGTCAATCACTTTTTTTAATTCCGGGACCGGAAAATTTCCGAAGCACGGTTCCGGGTAACGGAAACGGCCACAGATTCTCTGTGACCGCTGTTTCCCTGCTATATCATATGATAATTCCTGCCATATCGTTTCCGACTGTCTTCCTCCGCCGTCCAGTCGGAATGCGGCTTCCCCGTCCCTATGCAAACCGTCCCTATGCAAAAATGCCCTATTTCTCCTTTTCTCCTGCCGTCACATGCTTATGGGTGTAAAGATGGTCCTGGCAGTATTCGTAGGTTCCCTCACATTTGGAACAGAAGCGGAACTCCAGATTCTCCCCGTCAAACTCCGTCCTGCCGCAGACGGCGCAGCGGTGGCGGGGATGCTTCTCGTCAGCCTTCGCCGCCTTCACCTGCCTGGCGTAAACCGTCTTCCGCCTGATTTCCTTCGGATTCACCCGGCTCATATTCCGGCTCCCTAAAAAGAAAAGCAGGAAATTGAGGACCGACAGGATAATGGCCGTCCTGGTGGCCCAGTTCCCCACGATCAGCTCATAGACAAAATAAACGCCGTTCAAAATGCCCAGCCATTTGGCCTTGACCGGAATGATAAAGAACAGCAGAAACTGCATATCCGGGAAAGTAGCCGCAAAGGCGAAAAACAGGGACCAGTTTAAATAGGAAGTCCCAAGAAGGAAGACCTGGCCGAAAATCAGATAAATAAGGATCGCCGCCAGAATATGCCCCAGCACCCCAAGGAAGAAATACAGGTTGAACCGGAAGCTTCCCCACACCCGCTCCAGAGTGGTCCCCAGGGAATAATACAGCCACATGGCAATGACAAAATACAGGATGTCTCCCGCCGGGGGATAAAGCAGGAAAGTGAAAATCCTCCAGACCTGTCCCTTCAGAATCATGCTGGCGTCCAGGGAAAGATACTGAATATAAAATAACGGGTTCGCATTCAGCAGAACGAACCCCGCACCGTACAGGATCATGATATAAAACATCAGGTTGCGGATCGCATACCGGCCAAACTTTCGTTCCAGCTTATTCATCCAGTTCATAAAAAGGCTCCATTCTTTGTGATGGTCATGAAAATAACGATGACCTTTTTATTATAGGAAGAAACCCCTCATTTGTCAAACCTCTTAAGACGAGTTCTTTTTTTTTCACAAATTTCAGCATTTTTTAACATTATTTTACTGTGTCTCGTTCTTGCATTTCTCGAAAGAACATACTATAATAACATGTGATTTCGGCCGGCCGCCCGTAAAATTCCGGCTGCCGGCCCATGAATGACTTGTCAATAAACGAAACGACTTATAAAAGAAAAAGGTGTGTTTTATGACAGAACGGAATACGCTCGGCATCGACATCGGCTCTACCACGGTAAAGGCGGCCATACTCGATCCGGATAAGCACGTACTTTTTTCCGCTTATCAGCGGCATTATGCAAACATACAGGAAACTCTGGCGGACCTTCTCTCCCAGGCTTTTAAAAAGCTTGGGCCCATGGAGGTCTGTCCGGTAATCACCGGCTCCGGCGGCCTAACCATTTCCCGCCATCTGGAAGTACCTTTTGTGCAGGAGGGGGTCGCCGTGGCCACCTCCCTTCAGGACTACGCCCCCCATACGGACGTGGCCATCGAGCTTGGCGGCGAGGATGCGAAGATCATCTATTTCTCCGGCGGCATCGACCAGCGGATGAACGGCATCTGCGCCGGCGGCACCGGATCCTTCATTGACCAGATGGCCTCCCTGCTCCAGACAGATGCGGCAGGCTTAAACGAATATGCGAAGCAGTACAAGGCCATCTATCCCATTGC
>CATJIW010000366.1 GCA_949740745.1 uncultured Lachnospiraceae bacterium
CCCGCCCGGCATGCGCCGGTACGGACCGCCTGTTTGTATTTTATCTTCAGACAGCTGACTGACTTTAATCATACGGGAAACTTCGTTCCCTGCACGGCAAAAGCCCCCGGGGAAATTTCCGGATCAGTCCGCCTTCTTCTTCGCCGCCTGAGCCCTGAAGGTCTGAACGCCCTCCACCACCAATACGACGGCCAGAAGCGCCATGGCAGCCGCAAAGAGAAGCTGGAACCAGTCGCCCCAGGCGGCCGCTCCGCCGCTTATCATGACAAGCTTGGATTTTACGGTAATCACCAGGCTGGTCAGGGTTGCCGCCAGCATAAACACCATGGGGATGTAGAACATTTTGTTATTCTTGCCCACATTGCCGAGCCATGCGGCAACCGCCATCAGGGCGATACCTGCAAGAAGCTGATTGGCCGCACCGAAAAGCCCCCAGATCTGGCTGAGGCTGAGGCCGCCCAGGACACAGCCGATCAGAACCATAAGGCCGGTTCCCACCAGCGGATGAGCCAGCGCCCTGCGGATGCCGGAAGCGTCCCTGTAGCTGCTCTCGCCGTCCTTTAAGAACAGCTCCGAGAACATAAACCGGGAAAGACGGGTGCCGGTGTCCAAAGAAGTCAGTGCAAATACAGAAACCGCCAGAGTAAGGAGAGCATAGATCGTCCCGTACACATGGGTAGTCTCCCCGCTGAACATCAGGGCGATGCCGCCTGCAAACGCCGCAGAGGGAGAACCGAAGCCGCCCTCCAGATACTTGTCAAACACCATGCCCACCGCAATCAGGGCAACGATGCCGAGGGCCGACTCGATCAGCATGGAGCCGTAACCGATGGCCTTCGCATTCTTCTCGCTGTCAAGCTGCTTGGACGAGGTACCGGTGGAAATCAGGCTGTGGAAGCCGGAGCAGGCACCGCAGGCCACCGTGATAAACAGGGCCGGGAACAGAGTGCCGATCTTGGTGCTCCAGCCGGTAAAGGCCGGGATGGTAAAACTGGTGCTTCCTGTGAATGCGGAAATCAGGATTCCCACAAGAGCCAGTGCCATCATGGCGTAGAGCAGGAAGCTGGACAGGTAATCGCGGGGCTGCAGCATGATCCACACAGGAATCAGGGAAGCCACCGTAATGTAAACGCCGATAAACACGATCCAGCCGATGCGTCCCATGGCAAGGCCCACGTTAAGTCCCAGAGCCACGATGGCCACGATGCCGGCAAGGCCGATTATGGTCGCCGGAACCGTCTTCACGCCGAACCGGTTGGTCAGGATGCCGTATACGATCGCCAGCAGGATGAAGAGCACGGAGATCATGGCCGTGGTCTGATTCCCGGTGGGATTGGTGGTAAAGCCAAGGGTCACGTCCGCATCTGCCGCCGTAAAGAACGTGCCCGCCACCACGTTCACAAAGGAAGCGATAACCAGGATCAGAACCAGAAGCGCAAAAATGATGAACAGCTTCTGCGCCCGTTTCCCCATGGAATCCTTAATGATTTCGCCCACGGATTTTCCCTCGTGGCGAATGGATGCAAACAGGGAACCGAAATCCTGCAGGCCGCCGAAAAAGATGCCGCCGATGATGCACCAGAGAAATACGGGAACCCACCCGAACACCGATGCCTGAATCGGGCCGTTGATGGGCCCCGCACCTGCGATCGACGAAAAATGATGCCCCATCAAAACCGCGGGAGGCGCCGCCACATAGTCCACGCCGTCCTCCATCTCAAGAGCCGGCGTCTTCCGCTTCGGGTCGATGCCCCATTGCTTCGCCAGCCAGGAGCCATAAAAAACATAGCCGATGACCAGCAGGACGATTGCAACAAAAATAATAAGTAATGCCGTCATGTTTCATTCTCCTCCTTTTTTAAAATATATTGCTAACAAGCTTCTTAAGGCTTCGGCCCTGGCGGTTTGAGGACGTCCGCCCGGAAGAAAGCTCGGAGGCAATCAGTCGGTAATGGCTCCATCCCTGAAAGCCGAGACGGTAGCTTTTGTAGCGCCTGGTTTTCGAAATCCCGGCAAAGACCGTCTCCTCGATCTCATCCGCCAGAATCACCAGGACAATGTCCGTGTTCCGATGGTTCGCATGGGGCTTCACGCGGGCAAGGCCCTGTTCCCAGGCCGCCTCGTCGAGGACGGCAAAACGGTCCGCGTCCAGCCGCTCCTCCAGGGCAAAAAACACATATTCCCTGGAATCGGCTTCCGCAAGCCTTGCGCTCTTCACCAGGAAGTACTGCTCGTCATGGAGGGAAAACTCCGCCTCCGCCGCAAACGGCTCCGCCACGTTTTCCCGGCGGACGTCGTAATACTGCTCAAAGGAACGGAGCAGGGTTTCCAGCTTCTCTTTCCTGTCCATGGGTCACTCCTTTGCTTCATCACTCTGCACTGCTAAACTATTTGTAAATGACTTTATTATATTAGCAGTATCTTTATAAAATTTCAAGAATTTTTTTATATTTTTTTTAGAAATATCTTTCCAGGAACCTGAAAAAAGAATCCCGCGGCCGCCGGACTGCCTGCCGTCCTCATTCATCACCGAGGATTTCGGCGGCAATTACAGACAAAAACACTTGCGGAGAAAGGCAACTATGTGTAAAATCAGAGAAAAGAGCATGCTTTACGCTTAATCCAGCCAGACATACAAGAAAGGACAATCATTATGGAAAAAATCGCCAGCTTTACCGTCAATCATCTGACCCTGCTCCCCGGCCTTTACGTATCCCGCAAGGACCATGTGGGAGACAGCGTCATCACCACCTTTGACATCCGCATGACCCGCCCCAACTACGAGCCGGTCATGAACACGGCGGAGCTTCACGCCATCGAGCATCTGGGGGCCACCTTCCTCCGCAACCACCCCGTTTACGGAGAAAAGACCGTTTACTTCGGCCCCATGGGCTGCCGGACCGGCTGTTACCTCCTTCTGGCCGGCGACTACGAATCCGGAGACATCGTCCCCCTCATGAAAGAAATGTTCGCCTTCATCCGGGATTTCAGCGAAGAAGTGCCCGGAGCCAGGGCCAGGGACTGCGGAAACTATCTGGATTTGAACCTGCCAATGGCCAACTATCTGGCGGACCGCTATCTGAGGGAGGTGTTGGAAGACATCGGAAAAGAACGGCTGGTCTATCCGGAATAAAGGAAGACAGCAAAAGACAGACAGCCGCACGGAGGACGCCTGCAGGAAAAAACAGGCGTCCTCCCGGGGTCTTAAGAATTGGTTCAGCCAAACAGCACATGGTCCAGAAGGGCCAGCAGAGCCAGGTGGACCGGATAAAAGAAATAGAAAAAATATTTCTGCGCCAGGACGCCGGCCCGGCTCTTTGGCTCCCTGCCGCCCTTCTCCCCGTTGTAGAAAAAGATCAGGAGCAGGGCCGCAGGAGCGTAGATTTCCAGCCCGCCCATAAAAACCATGACCAGGGCGGTGCTTATGTACATGGCCGCAGGGCGGAACCGGAAATAATAAAACAGATAAATGATCAGGACTCCTTCCGCCCCGTAATCGCAGTGAATAAGATACGCCAGGCACAGCATAGAGACCACGGTCATGACGGCATAAACAGGCTGACGGTTCGCCAGGAACCGGTTGTACAGATACAGAAGCAAAAGCCCAAGAAACAGCGTGAAAAACACATTCTGATAATCCGGATGCCACAGGCGGCGGAACACCACCAGGTCAAAAGGAATCTCAGAGAGCAGTGCAAAAACCCCAAGCCGCGCCAGATACTTTTTCACGTCGCGGGTATGGTAAAAGCCCTCCGCCAGAAGGAAGCAGAAGATCGGAAAGGCCAGACGCCCGACGATGCGCATGGTTCTCCAGATCTCCGTCGAAACTCCGGCAGAAAGCACAATTCCCAGATGATCGATAAACATAGTGACGACGGCAATCCACTTCAAAGACCTGCCGCTTAAAAACTTTCTTTGCTCCATGCCGTTTCCTTCCTCATTTCTGACCCTGTTTTCCCGCTTGCGGTTCCTTCCCGTCCGCCTCTTTTTCGGCCCTTCCCTTTTTCTCCGTCTTTCCGGCCGCCTCTTCTGCATTCCGGTCCGAAACAAGCACTACCACGCTCCTGGCTGCCATTTCAAATGTATCCTGGCTGCTTAAAGGCTCCGGCTCCTCAAAAAACCCGTTCCTGTCCTCCCTGGAGGTATCCACTGCCAGACGCCAGGCCCCGTCCCCGCGGGGAATCGAAAAGGTATGGGGCTCCCAGTGCATATTGAACATCAGATAAATATCCACGTCCCCCGCATACCTCCCGCAGTAATAAAAGCCAAGCTGCCTCCGGTATGCCTCATACTGGGGATACCAGGGCGACACGCCGTGAACGGAAAAATCCGGACAGCCGACGCCCAGGGAATCCATCCCCAGCAGGCCGCCCTCCCGGTGAAGCATAGGATGGGCCTTCCGGAATGCAAGCATGTGGCTGGCAAAGAGGAACAAATCCTCCCCGAACCTTCCGCCCTTCCAGTTCACCCAGCCGACCGGATTGTCCTGGCAGTAAGCATTGTTGTTCCCGTCCTGGGAGTTGCCCCGCTCGTCCCCCGCCAGAATAAGAGGCATCCCCTGGGCCATGGTCAGAAAGACCCAGGCATTCCGGAGCTGTTTTTTGCGAAGCTCCAGAATCCTCTTCTTCCGCACGGGCCCCTCTGCGCCGCAGTTCCAGCTATAGTTATAGTCCGAGCCGTCCCGTCCGTTCTCCCCGTTGGCCTCGTTGTGCTTCCGGTCATAGGAGACCATGTCCGCCATGGTAAACCCGTTGGTGTTCGCCATGAAATTTACCTTACCGGCCGGCCCGCCGGTCTCCTTCATCTGGTATGCGGCCGGCTGAAGCATATCCTCGTCCCCCTTCAGCAGACGGCGCATATCCGTCTGGAAATCCTCCCGGTAGCAGGCCAGATGCCGCTTTCCGCCCGTAATCCCGCCGCCGGGCTCACAGAAATCCCCGGCGAACAGCTTGACCCCGGCAAGAGCCGCATCCGCCGCCGCCGCCCGGCTGTCAAAATTCCCGGAAACATGGATGCCGTCCACATGGTACTCCCGCACCCAGTGGCGCAGGCAGGCAAGCTGAAGAGGCGTGCCCATGTCCGGCCCGAAGTAAAGCTCCACCGCCAGCTCCAGGCCGTTTGCATGAAACGCCCGGACCAGCTCCCGGAACTGGACGTCCGGAGAAACCTCCTTTCCTCCCTTCACGCAGTAGGAAGCCTTCGGCGCAAAGCAGTAAGCCGGGCCGTAGCCCCAGAAATTGAGCCGTCCGCCCTCCTTCCCCTCTGAAAATTCATCCGGCATCATAAGTTCTGCCATGGTGACGCCCAGCTTTTTCAGATACGGGATCTTCTCTGCGACCCCGGCGAAGGTCCCCTTGTTCTTAACGCCGGAGGAAGGATGCTTCGTGAAGCCCCGCACATGGAGCCGGTAGAGGACCGTGTCCTCAAAGGAGTAGCCCGGCGCCTGATCCCCTCTCCAGTCAAAGTCCTCTTTCAAAAATCCATACCGGATCTTCGTCTCCGGCTCCCCCCATTTCTCCCGGCCCGTCACCACCGCCGCACATACGTCCCGGACAGGGTTCCCGTCCACAGAAAGACTATATTCATAAGCCGCAGGATCAAAGCCGGAAAGGACCATGTACCGGATATTTCCAAGCCTGCACTCCTCCGGGAAGGCAAAGGCCCCCGTCTCCCGTTCCCTTCCCTTCCTGTATAAATGAAGTCTGGCCATACCCTCCAGTTCCGTAATAAAGGACACGTACACACGGCCCTGCTCCACCCTGGTTCCCAGTGGAAGCGGCCTGGCCCCCGAAGCCTCTGCTTTTATCTTACCCACGCTTTTCCTCCTTGTCGTCACGCCGAAGCGTTCATCCTGCTGTCTCTCCTGCTGCGATTTTTTCCGCCAGCTCCTCCAGGTACATCCACCGTTCCAGCTTTTCCTCCAGGGCCGCCTCCAGCCCCGCCTTCTCCTCCATCAGCCGGTTCAGGGCAGCATAATCCGACGACGCCTCCCCGATGGCGGCCTCCTTTTCGGCCACCGCCTCCTCCAGCCGGCCGATTTCCCCCTCAATGGTTTCAAAATCCCGCTGTTCCTGATAGGTAAATTTCAGCTTCCTGGGCCGGGGCCCCCGCTCCCGTCCCTCCTTCCGCTCCCCGGAAGGCTTGTCCGGCCCCTGCCTGCCTCCTCCTCCGGGGACCGGCGGGAAAGCAGGCCCCTGCGCCTCCCTGCGCTCCCGAAGCGCTGCCTCATAGTCTGTATAGCCCCCTTCATACTGACGGATTTTTCCGTTATCTTCAAAGGCAAATATCCGCCGTGCCACCCGGTCCAGAAAATACCGGTCATGGGATACGGCAATGACGATGCCAGGGAAGCGGTCCAGATAATCCTCTAAAATCATCAGCGTCCCAATGTCCAAGTCATTGGTGGGCTCGTCCAGAATCAGCACGTTGGGCGCCTCCATTAAAACCCGCAGAAGGTAAAGCCGGCGCCTTTCTCCCCCGGACAGCCGTCCGACGGCAGTATACTGAAGGTCCGGCGGGAATAAAAACCGTTCCAGCATTTTGGAGGCGCTTATGCTCCCCTCCTCCGTCACCACATACTCCGCTGCGTTCCGGATATAGTCAATGACTCTGAGGCCGGGGTCCATGGATTCATTTTCCTGAGAAAAATATCCTGTTTTCACCGTCTGGCCAAGGACTGTCTCTCCGGAATCTGCCGCCGTAAGCCCCAGGATCACCTTCATCAGCGTAGACTTCCCACAGCCGTTCGGCCCCGTGATCCCCACCCGGTCGTCCTTCAGGAAAATATAAGAAAAATCCCGGATCAGTATTTTCTCCCCGTAAGCCTTCGAAATGCCGTGAAGCTCCACCGTCGTCCTGCCGAGCCTGCTCTTCACAGAACCG
>CATJIW010000367.1 GCA_949740745.1 uncultured Lachnospiraceae bacterium
AATAATCCGCCTGCTTGTCTGCCCCGATATCCATGGTACGGATTACCACCTTTTTCCCTCCCATGGTCTGGAGCACCTGCCGATACGCCTGAAACTGCTCTTCCTCCGTGGGGAAATCATCCCGGCCCAGGTACAAGAACTCGCTCCTGAAAAGCCCGATCCCCTCCGCATCATTCTCCAGTGCATATCCCACGTCGCCGACGCTTCCGATATTAGCATACAGCTTAAGCTTCCTCCCGTCAATGGTAACCGTCTCTTTCCCTTTCAGCTCTTCCGACAGGCGGAGCCTTTCCCTCTCCTCCTCCATCCGCCTCCCGGCATGGGCGCAGGCCTCCTCGTCCGGGTTAAAAAGGACCGTCCCTGCAAAACCGTCCACCAGGGCCGTCATCCCGTCCGAAATCTCCGAAAGATCCAGCGGCACGCCAATGACGGCCGGAAGATTCCTCATCCGGGCCAGAATAGCCGTATGGGAATTGACAGAGCCGCGGACCGTCACAAAGGCCAGAAGCTTCTCCCTGTCCAGCCGTACCGTCTCGCCGGGCGTCAGATCCTCCGCCACCAAAATCGACGGCTCCATGGAAACCGGCCCGTCGTCCTCCCGCCCTTCCAGAATGCGGATCAGCCGGTTGGAAACGTCCTTCACGTCCGCCGCCCTCGCCCTCAGGTAATCGTCGTCCATGGCCGTAAACATGCTCGAAAAATTGTCCCCCGTCACAGCCACGGCATACTCCGCATTGACGTGCTCCGTGCGGATCATACTGTGAATGGCCGCCAGATAGTCCTCGTCCTCCAAAAGCATCTGATGGCCCCCGAAAACTGCGGCGCCCGCCTCCCCGATCTCGCTCAGCGCCTTGTCATACAGCGCCTTAAGCTGCATCCCGGCCCGCTTCCCTGCTTCCCTGACCCGGCCGATCTCCGCATCCGCATCCCGAATCCTCCTCCGTCTGACCGGGTCCTCCTGATTTCTCAGCACCCTGACCGGCCCCAAAGCGATTCCCCCGTACACCGATTTTCCCCAAAACTGCATCCGATCCCTTCTCCCGTCCGTTTCTTCTATCTATTATACCACCCCATGCCGCCATTTCCACCTGTTTCGGACCCTCGCCCTCATTTTCTAAGCCCCTGCCTTCTCCCGGATAAACACATAATTCCTTTCCTCCGACCGGCCGGAATCAAACCGATACCCCAGCCGGTCAAACTGTTTCATCTCTTCCGGCTCTTCTATTTTCCGTTCCGCCATGAAACGGACCATCTCTCCCCGGGCCATCTTCGCATAGACGCCCTTCTGGATCACCAGGCCCCTTTCCGGCTCTCCGAACACGCAGGAAACACATACGTCCTCCGGCGTCAGATATTTCTCGATGCATCTGGAATACTCCTTTGAGGCCAGATTGACAATGATCCCGCTTTCATCCCGGACCTCCCGGTAAAGCCGGTCTCCCCAGTACTCATACAGATCCTTTGCGCCGCCCGCCTTTGCCTTCGCCTGCATTTCCAGCCGGTAAGGCGCCACGCCGTCCATAGGCTTAAGCACACCGTAAAATCCGGAAAGAATCCTGAGATGCTCCTGCACGTAGTCAAACTGTCCGTACTCAAATACCGCCGGAGCCATATATTTAAATGCGATCCCGTCATAGGAAAGAATGGCAGGCGTCAGCCCCCGGCGCAGGTCCATGCAGGAAAGCCGTTCATAATTCAGCCCGGCCAGCTTATCATTGCAGGCCCAGAGCTTCTTCGCCTCTTCATAAGAAAGCCCTCTTAAATAATCCAAAAGCTCCTCCGCCTGCTCCAGAAATACCGGCAGGCCCCGGATGTCCAAAATATCCCTGTTCAAAACCATCTGCTTCGCAGGGGAAAGAATAATCCTCATAACTGCGCCTCTTTCTGTAACGCCGCAAAACGGCAGAGCTTTTGCGCCCTGCCGTCCATATGGCCCTGACCTTGCTTTCGCCGTCAGCCCGTTCTTTAGTTGTCGATCAGCTTGTTTGTGCCGTTCCAGCTGTAAAGCTTCCGAAGCTCCGTGCCGACTGCCTCCAGCTGATGGGCGGCCTCTCTCCTTCTCATGGCCTTGAAGTGAGGCGCAT
>CATJIW010000368.1 GCA_949740745.1 uncultured Lachnospiraceae bacterium
GAAATTCGGGAAGTGGAAATTCTGCCGGGAAGAGGATCTTAGGGGCATCGTGGGAGAGAATGTTTCCGACATGAAGATTTCCGTCATGGCGGATGTGGGGCGGGGCGATTATAAGACGGATTTTCTGCCGAAGAGCGAGAGCGTCATCGACATGGTGCGGGTGGCCTGCTACGTGCACCAGATCCCGGCCGCCGTGGAGATGATTGAGTATCTGCATGAGCTGGGCTACGAAACCTGCTGTAACATTATGGCGGTCTCGCAGGCGAACATGAACCAGATGGACGAGGCGCTGGAAATGGTCTGCGGCTCCAGCGTGGATGTGATCTACCTGGTGGACAGCTACGGCTCCCTTTACCCGGAGAACGCTTCGGCCCTGGCCCGGATTTATCTGGAGGCTGCGGAGAAGACCGGAAAGAAGGTGGGCTTCCACGGCCACAACAATCAGAACCTGGCCTTTGCCAATACCATTGAGACGCTGTCCTACGGGATTTCCTATCTGGACGCCACGGCTCAGGGAATGGGGCGGGGGGCCGGAAACTGCGCCATGGAGCTGCTGCTGGGATTCCTTAAAAATCCCAAGTACAATCTCTACAGCCTTCTGATTTTCATTGAGAAATACATGCTGCCCCTGAGGGAACAGGGCATTACCTGGGGCTTCGATCTTCAGTATATGTTCACGGGCCAGTTGAACCGCCATCCCAGGGAGGCCATCCAGTTTACCTCGGAGGACCGGAAGGATTACTGCGAGTTTTACAAGTCCCTGCTGGATAATTTCTGAGCCCGGACTTTGCCGTCCTTTTCTTTCCGGGACGGCCGGAAAGAAAACAGGCTCCGTTTCCCGGTACGAAATAAGAACACCCCACCCTTCCTGAGGCGGCCGGCCGAGACAGGATCGGAGGGGTGTTTTTTGGATGCGCCTGCAGGCGCCTGTTTTTTTCTGTGCGTTCGAAAAAACAGGAAGCATTCTCCTGCTTGCAATCCCGGAAAAACTGTGCTATCATACGTATAACAAATATAACGAAAGAGGCCGGGTGAGAGAATGATAATAAAAATTGATTTTAACAGCGACGAAGCGCTTTATATCCAGCTTCGGAATCAGATTATCGTTGGCATCGCCACCGACGCCATACGGGAGGGAGATGCGCTTCCGTCGGTACGGAGTCTGGCCGACACCATCGGAATCAACATGCATACAGTAAATAAGGCGTATTCGGTTCTCCGGCAGGAAGGCTTCGTGAAGCTGGACCGGAGGAGAGGCGCCGTAATCGCCGTGGATTTTGACAAGATGCGGGCCATGGAGGAGCTGGCCTCCGGCCTTAAGGTGCTGCTTGCCAAGGCGGCCTGCAAGAATATCAGCCGCGCGGAGGTCCACGAGCTGGTGGATTCCCTGCTGGACCGGTTCGAGTGCGCCTGTGGCGAGAAGGGGTTTGAGGACCCTGAGGAAGACGTCAAATAACCCTTTGGATAAGAGAGGAACAGCCATGTTGTGTGAAAAGTGTAAAGTGAGAGAGGCCAATATCCGTTATACGGAGGTGGTCGGCGGCGTCAGGACGGAGTATAATCTGTGCAGCCACTGTGCCAGGGAGATGGATTTCGGACATTACAGCGCCGTGTTTGACACGGATTATCCCATCGGGAAGCTTCTGGCCGGCCTGTTCGGGCTGGATGCGGACGGCGGGGAGAACGACGAGCCGGATGCGGGGCAGGTGACCTGTCCTACCTGCCATACGGCCTACGGCGATTTTGTGAAGGACAGCCGGTTCGGCTGCCCCGACTGCTACCGGGTCTTTGATCTTTTGATGTGTGAAAATATCAAGAAGGTGCAGGGGAGCGACACCCATACGGGGAAGAAGCCCCTTTATCACCGCAGCGGGCAGGCGCAGGCCGGGGAGGACGAGGAAACCAGGATCCTTAAGAGCATTGAGCTTCTGGATTCCAGACTGAAGGAGGCCGTCCGGGAAGAGGAATATGAGGCGGCGGCCCGTTACCGGGACGAGATCAGAGAACTGAAGGAAAGGTTGGGGGAACATGCTTAAATGGTATCAGGAAACGGAAAACCAGCA
>CATJIW010000369.1 GCA_949740745.1 uncultured Lachnospiraceae bacterium
TGAATATTCTGGCAATATTTCCGGGAAAAGCCCTTTGCGCCGTGGAGGCAAGACCTAAGAAGGCAGGAGGGATTCTTTCCCGAGTGACTTCTGCGGTCCAGGGCTTGCCGGAGCGCCTGGCGCAGCAGGCTTTGAACGGACATATAGCCAGAATGTTCCCACAATTTCACATTCCGCAATTGCCTGTTCAAAGATTAGACGGCCCTGTTCAGGTTTCGTTACAGGATTTTTACTACAAAATAAAAATGAGGAACTTCCGGAAAATCCCTTTGTTGACAATACTTTCTAAAGTTATATAATAAATATAGCAGACATTATACAGTATGGGGACGATATTTGCAAAAAAACAGGAGAAGAAGGGGGAAAAAGCATGGAAATTAAAAACATACCGCTGGTAAACGACCGGCTTTCCAGAGAGGTTCGTTTTGAAAATGAGAAACGGGGGATGATCTATTATCAGATGGTGAAGCATGCGGCGGCGGCCGGCCTTGATAAGGAGCGGTTCGCAAGGGCCGCCGTCAACCGGATCGGACGGGACAACAGCCGGGATTTCGGGGAGTACGAAAGCCTTCCGGATTTTGTTTACAGCTTCATGAACGAGGGGCTGATCAGCCAGTTTCGGCCGGAGTTAAAGGAGATGGACGATCACAGGGCGAGAGTGGACTTCCACTACTGCCCCATGCTCGGCGGCCTGACCAACATGACAAAGGACGAGGAGGAGCTGGAGCTTCTCTGTGACTGTGCCATGGAGACAGACCGGGGCCTGACCGATGCAGTGGGCCTGGGATTTGAGCTGGGACGCACCATTGCAGGCGGCCATGATACCTGCGAGCTGTGTTTTAAATGGAAGGAGAAGGAGGCATGAAGAACATTCCTGTGAAATACATAGATGAAAAATGCGTCGATACATTGCGTGCGGCGGTGGAAAACCAGGCGAAATGGCTGTATTATCTGACGGTTCAGGGGATGGAAAGCGGTCTGTCCTCCGGATTTGCCAAGGATGCGATGGAAGAACTGGGGGAATACTATGCAGATACGGAGTATGGAGACTGCAATACGGCAGAGGAGCTTTCCGGGAGGCTGATGCGCCGTTCTCTGGAGCTTGGACATGAGGCAAAGGTCACAGACCTTGGCGGGGAAGGCTTTGATCTGGCCATCGGGTATTGTCCCATGGTGCATATGTGGTCGCAGCTTACGGACGACGGAGAGCGGATCGGGACCCTCTGTGACGCCGCCTGTGCCATGTACGGCGGGATTGCCGGGAAAAAGGGCCTGCGCTTTGAAAAAACGGCCTCCATCGCGCAGGGATGCGGGGCCTGCAGGCTGGAATTCAGAAGGAAACCGGAAATGTGAAAACCGGGAACGTGAGAAAAGCGGAGGCTGAAGAAATCAGAAAGGCAGGGGGAGGAAAGGGGCGCATGGAGCTTTACAAGATTATGATCGTGGATGACGAGGAGGAGGTCCGGAAGGCCATTGTAAACAAGATGGACTGGGAGAGCCTGGGCTTTGAGGTGGCGGCCGATGCGGAAAATGGCATTGAGGCGCTGGAAAAGGCCGAGACGCTGGATCTGGACGTGATCCTTACCGATATCAAGATGCCCTTTATGGACGGGCTGGAGCTTGGGCGGGTGCTGCAGGAAAAGCATTCCCCCATCAAGCTGATCCTGTTTTCCGGTTTTGACGAGTTTGAGTATGCCAAGGAGGCTATCCGCTTAAACGTCATGGAATATGTTTTAAAGCCGGTCAATGCGGAGGAGCTGGCCCAGGTGCTCACCAGGGTAAAAGGGGAGCTGGATACCATGATCGCAGAAAACAGGAGCCTGGAGCGGCTGAAAAAAAGCTATGAGGAAATGCTTCCCGTGATCCGGGAACGGTTCCTGACGGATTTTGTCCGGGGGCTGTCCGACGAGGAGGACGTGGAGGGCCATCTGGAGGAGCTGGCGATTCCGGGAAGGGAGAAGGCCTTCCATCTGGCGGCAGTTGCCAGAGTCGGGCAGCTGCCGGAGGGAGAGCAGTCGGCGAAGGAGCGGGAGATGCTTCGGATTTCCGTGGGGAAATTTTTAGAGGAACAGCTTCTTTCGGATTTTGTCCCGGTGATCTGGACCTATAAAACCTACCTTACCATGATCGTTTCCATGGACGAGGCGCGGGAGGCGGCCGGCCTTCTGGATCTTTTGGAGGGCGCCTGCCGGAAATGCCAGCGGATCTTCGGAGTCAGCCTGACGGTGGGGTTAGGAGGGGCCGGAGAAGGGTATGAGAAGGTCCCGGGATCCTACAGAGAGGCGCTTGCCGCCCTTGAATACCGGGCGATCCTGGGGAGCGGCCGGGTGATCTGTTACCGGGACGTGGATGATTCCGTGTCTGCGCCGGTGTGCTTTGGGAGCGAGGAGGCGGCTCTTCTCACTCAGGCGGCCACCTTTGGAGGCGGAGAGGAGGAGCCGGTAAAAAAGGCCGTGGAGACGATTCTGGAAAAGGCCGAGGCGGCAGACGCCCTGGCGAGGAACGATCAGCTTTATATGATCGGCCTTTTGAACACGGTGGCCCAGATCGTGGAGAAATACGGCCTTTCCATGGAGCAGGCGGTGGGCCGCGGAGGAAATTATCTGGAGCTTATTACGGCGTTCCAGAGTACGGAGGAGCTTTCCGGGTGGCTCTTTGAGACCTGCATGAATCTGAGCAGGGGCATTGAGGAGAAGCGGACGGCGACTACCAGGAATCTGGTGGACGAGGCCAGGGAATATATCGAAAAAAATTATGCGGATCCGGAGCTTTCCGTGGACAAGCTCTGCCGCCAGATCCATTTGAGCCCTTCCTATTTTTCTACGATTTTCAAGCAGGAGACGGGGAGCAGCTATGTGAATTATCTGACGGAGGTGCGGCTCCAGAAGGCGGCGGCCCTTTTGCAGACCACGGAGGATAAGACCTATCTGATCGCGTCCAAGGTGGGATATCCGGAGGCCAATTATTTCAGCTACGTGTTTAAGAAGCGGTTCGGCGTTTCGCCGACCAGGTACCGGTCCAGGTAGCGCCTATGGGGAAAGAAAAGAAAAACGGCTTTCTGGACAGGCTTTCCGGCCTGCATGGAAGGAGCAGCATCCGCTACAGCGTGTTCCTGACCTTTACGGTGAGCGCGGTGCTGGTGGTCATGCTGACGGCATTCTTTTTTTACCGGCGGTTTTCCAGCCAGCTTGAGGAAAGCATGCTGTCGGAAAACCAGATCCTGATCTCCCAGATCAATCAGGCCATGGAGACCTACCTGAGGGAAAAGATGCGTCTGTCGGATGCCTTCTATTATAATGTCATTAAAAATAAAAACCTGGACGACGGGGAAGTGACGGAAAAGCTGCAGCTTTTATATGAAGCCAATCAGAGCAGCGTGGAGAACATGGCCATTTTTTCCATGACGGGCAAGGTTCTGGCGACGGCTCCCGCCGCCGTTCCCAAACAGAATGTCAACATCATGGGGCAGGAATGGTTTGTGAAGTCCGTTCAGAAGACGGAGGATCTGCATTTTTTTAATCCCACGATCCAGAGCGTGTTCCATGATGCGGCGAATCCTTTTAAGTGGGTGATCCCTTTAAGCAGCTCCGTGGAGATCACCAGGGAAAAAAGCGCCCAGCAGGGGGTGCTCCTGATCAATTTGAAATACAGCGGGCTGGAGCAGATCATGAGCAAGGCGACGCTGGGAAACGGCGGCTATATTTATCTGACGGACAAAGAGGGAAATATTATTTACCATCCCAGGCAGCAGCTTATTTTTTCGGGACTGGAGGAGGAGAGCAGCTATTATGCGGCCGGCCTTTCGGACGGGAACCACAAAGAGAGCTTTGAGGGGGAGGAACGGGTCCTGACCGTGAAGACCATGGGCTATACCGGCTGGAAGCTGGTGGGAGTCATGCCGGGCCGGGGCTTTTCCTTCAATACCTTCCAGAACCGGATGTTTATTTCCAGCATCATTCTGGCGCTGCTTTTTGTTTTGGCGGCAGTCAATTCCAGGATTTCCTCCATGCTGACGGATCCCATCCGGAAGCTGGAAAAGAGCGTGCACCTGATGGAGGAGGGGAACCTGGAGGCGGTTATTTATACAGGAGGCTCCTATGAGGTCATGCACCTTGGCCGGGCCATCCAGGACATGGTGGACGAGATGAAGCGGCTTATGGAGGCCACGGTGGCGGAGCACGAGTCCAAGCGGAAGAGCGAGCTGGACGCCCTCCAGTCTCAGATCAATCCCCATTTCCTCTATAATACGCTGGACATTATCGTGTGGATGATCGAGAACGAACGGCATCAGGAGGCGGTCCGGGTCGTGACCTCTCTGGCCAGGCTGTTTCGGATCAGCTTAAGCAAGGGCAGGAATATCATTCCCATCCGGGATGAGCTCGAGCACGTGCGTAATTATCTGACCATCCAGCAGATGCGCTTTAAAAATAAGTTTGAATTTTCCATTGAGGCGGAGGAGGATGCCTGCGCCCTGTCTACGATCAAGCTGGTGGTGCAGCCCCTGGTGGAAAACGCCCTGTATCACGGGATCGAATTTATGGACGAGGACGGAAGGATCGACGTGCGGGCCCGCACGGAAGGGGAGGATGTTTTCATCAGCGTGAGCGACAACGGGCTGGGCATGACGGAAGAAACCATGGAAGCGCTTTTGAAGGGGGAGATCCTTCCCAGGACCAGAGGCTCCGGCATCGGATTTAGCAATGTCAACGAACGGATCCGGCTGTATTTCGGGGAGAATTATGGTCTTCGGATCGAGAGCGAGCCGGACGAGGGAACCACGGTCACGATTCATATTCCGGCGGTGCCCTGGGGAAGGGAGGCGGACAGATGGGGAAAATAGAGCGGGCGCTTATGTACGTGCTGGCGGCGGCCCTTGCGGTTTCTCTGGCAGTTACCTTCCTTGGGGGCTTTCTGGACCGGGGAGAGGCGGCGGTGAACATTTCGGTAATCGTCCATGACAATGACGACGTCCAGTGGAAAAAGTTTAAGCTGGGAATGGATCAGGCGGCTTCGGAATACAATGCCGAGGTGAATTTTGTAACCCTGTACGACCGGAACGACGTGGGGCAGCAGGTGGAGCTTATGGAACGGGAAGCCGCAAACGGCGCCCAGGCCATTATCCTTTCGCCGGCGGGAGACGAGGAGCTTTGGAGGGCGTTGGAGGAAACCTCCGTGAACGTGCCCCTGATCCTGATCGGAGGCAGGCTGGAGAGCGGAAAGGTAAGCCGGGAGATCGCCGCAGACCAGAGAGCCATGGGCCGTGACCTTGGCATGGCCATGAAAAAGGACGGTGTGGAGAAATGCGTGATCTATACGGGAAGCGGGAATCAGAGCTTCATCAGAGACCGGCTGGAGGGAATGCTGCAGGCCTTTGAAGAGAACGGAGTCACCTGCACGGTTACGGAGGAGCAGCCGGAAACATATTTCTGGCAGGGGATTGAGGCGGTTGCGGCCCTGGACGACTCTCTGACCATGGAGCTTTGCGCGGACGGGATGTTTCATTATTACGGCAGGAAGGTTTACGGCTTCGGATCCTCCGACCAGCTCTTAAAATACCTGGACGACGGGGAGCTGGAGCTTCTGATGCTGGTAAACAGCTATGACGAAGGATATCTGAGCATTCAGGCGGCCGTGGAGGAGCTGAAAAAAGAGAAGGACGGGGAAGAGGTGTCTCTTAAGCACTATGAGATCCGGCGGGAGAGGATCTATCAGAAAAACTATCAGAGGCTTTTATTTCCCGCCTCGTGAGGAGGGGAGCGGCGGTGAGACGGAAAAAATGGTATCTAATGTTTGGAGCGGTTATGATCCTGGCGGGGATCCTGACGGCAGTCGTTTTTGCGGACCGGTATTACAGGACTTTGGAAAAGTCCGAGATCTTAAAGGTGGGGGTGCTGGTCTATAAGGAGGACGATACGTTCGTGGGCGGGATCGTGGAGGAGATGAAGCGTCAGGCCAAGGAACGGGAGAGGGAGACGGGAAAGGGGGTGCGGCTGGATTTTTCTTACGCCGAAGAAAATCAGAGCATTCAGAACGAGCAGATCGACAAATACCTGTCTCTGGATTACGACGTGCTGTGTGTCAACCTGGTGGACAGGACCGAGGCGGCCATCGTAATCGAGAAGGCCAGGGCGGCCGACGTGCCGGTGGTGTTTTTTAACCGGGAGCCGGTGGCGGAGGATCTGCAGCAGTGGGACAGGCTTTACTATGTGGGCTCCGACGCAAAGGAAAGCGGGATCCTGGAGGGGCTTTTAGTGGTGGATTATTATAAAAAGTATCCGGAAAAGCTGGATAAAAATCAGGACGGCCTGATCCGGTACGTGATCCTGGAGGGGGAGAGCCGTCATCAGGATTCCCTGATCCGCACCGAGTATTCCGTGCAGACACTGGTGGATGCGGGGCTTTCGCTGGAGCGGCTGGACGGAGGGATCGCCAACTGGGTCCGCAGCCAGGGAGAGGCGCTGACCACTCAGTGGCTGAAGGAATACGGAAACGAGATCGAGCTGATCATCAGCAACAACGACGACATGGCTCTGGGCGCCATTGACGCCGTGGAAAACTGGAATATCAGCTTTTCCAGCATCGTGGGCATTGACGGCACGCCGGAAGGGCTTGCCGCAGTGGAGGCGGGAAAGATGATCGGGACCATTGTGGCAGGACAGGAGGATTATGCCGGGGTTCTTCTGGATCTGGCGGAGCGGGCCGCCAGGAAGGAATCCCTGGAGGGGCTTGACGTCAGGGAGGACAAGTCAATACGGGTTCCCATGTACAGCATAAACTGCGACGGGGAAATCCGACGGATGGAAGAAGAAGGAAAAGAAGAAAATTAGAGGAATTGCATAAAAATCAAATAAATTCTAAGAGTGACAGTAGAATTTTGTATAGAAATTCTGCTGTCATTTTTATATGATGTTGTCGTAAGGAACAAATACATATCACAGGAGGAGAAACATGAGAAAAGTATTAGCAGCATTACTTGCATCTGCGATGGTCTTCTCTCTGGCTGCCTGCGGCGGCGGAGACAA
>CATJIW010000370.1 GCA_949740745.1 uncultured Lachnospiraceae bacterium
GGAGCTTCTCGGCGTAAAGGCGGAAATAAACGTATAATTTTAGGAGGAGAGAACAATGGTAAGAGCGATCGTAGGGGCCAACTGGGGCGACGAGGGAAAGGGCAAGATCACGGACATGCTGGCCGAAGAGTCTGACATCATTATCCGGTTTCAGGGCGGCAGCAACGCGGGCCATACCATCATCAACAATTACGGCAAGTTTGCGCTGCATCTGCTTCCTTCCGGCGTGTTTTACGGCCATACCACCAGCATCATCGGAAACGGCGTGGCCCTCAACATCCCTTATCTGTTAAAGGAGATCAGGGAGCTGGAGGAAAAGGGGGTGCCTACCCCGAAGATCCTCGTGTCTGACCGGGCGCAGATTCTGATGCCTTACCATATGCTTTTAGACGCCTGCGAGGAGGCGCGCCTGGCAGGGAAGTCCTTCGGGTCCACCAAGTCCGGCATCGCTCCCTTTTATTCCGACAAGTATGCGAAAATCGGCTTCCAGGTCAGCGAGCTGTTCGGCTGTCCGAAGGAGCTGCGGGAAAAAGTGGAAAATGTCTGTACTCTGAAGAACGTGATGCTGGTGAACCTGTATGGTCAGCCGCCTCTTAAGCCGGAGGAGGTTTACGGGACGCTGATGGAGTATAAAGAAATGGTTGCGCCTTATGCGTGCGATGTTTCTTCTTATCTTTATCAGGCGATGAAGGAGGGGAAGAATATCCTTTTGGAGGGGCAGCTGGGCTCTCTGAAAGATCCGGATCACGGGATTTATCCCATGGTGACCTCGTCCTCGACCCTGGCGGCTTACGGCGCCATCGGCGCGGGGATCCCTCCCTATGAGATCAAAAACATTACCACCGTCGTGAAGGCTTATTCCAGCGCAGTGGGCGCAGGGGCCTTTGTCAGCGAGATCTTCGGGGAGGAAGCCCAGGAACTGAGGGACCGGGGCGGAGACGGCGGAGAATACGGCGCGACCACGGGACGTCCCAGGAGAGTAGGCTGGTTTGATGCGGTGGCCAGCCGGTATGGCTGCCGGGTGCAGGGAGCGACAGAGGCGGTCCTTACCGTCCTTGACGTGCTGGGGTATCTGGATGAGATCCCCATCTGCGTCGGCTATGAGTTTGACGGGAAGGTCATGAAGGAGTTTCCCGTGACTTCCATGCTGGAATACTGTAAGCCGGTTTATAAAAAGCTTCCCGGATGGAAATGCAATATCCGCGGCATCCGGACCTATGAGGAGCTGCCGGAAAACTGCAGGAATTACATCGATGAAATCGAGAAGGAGCTTGGGGTGCCGGTGACCATGGTGTCCAACGGCCCCGGAAGAAGCGAGATTATTAAAAGGACCCCTCTCATCTGAGAGGATGACGGGAAGGCGCCGGAGCTTCAGTTCTCCGGCGCCTTTTCAAAAGGGGCGCCTATTCAGAGCGGAGGGAAACATGATACATACGTTGGTTTTTGACATTGGAAATGTGCTGGCCGATTTTAACTGGAGAGGATATCTGGACGGCTGGAAGCTTTCGGAGGAAGAGGACGGGATTGTAGAGCGGGCGCTGTTTATGAGCCCCATGTGGAAGGAAGTGGACCGGGGCCGCTTGTCGGACGAAGAGCTTCTGGAGCTTGTCTGCAGGGACGCGCCCGGAAAAGAGGGGCTGATCCGGCGGGTTTTTGCGGGAGCGGGGGCGGCCGTCCGGGAAAATCCCTACGCTCCGGAGCTGTTAAAGTCGCTGAAGGAATCCGGATACCGCATTTACATTCTTTCCAACTACGGCAGGACCTTTTATGAAGAGCGAAAGCCTTATTTTCGGTTTCTGGAATATACGGACGGACAGGTGATTTCCTATCAGGAAAAGCATATCAAGCCGGAGCCTGAAATTTATGAGACGCTGCTTTCCAGATATGGGATCAATCCGGAAGAGACGGTTTTCTTCGATGACCTTCCGGCCAATCTGAAAGCAGCGGGAGAATTCGGCATTCACACCGTGCAGGTGACCGGGTATGAATCCATAAAAAAGGGACTGGAGCAGTTCGGAATCAGAATCTGACCGGAGCGGGAGGCGA
>CATJIW010000371.1 GCA_949740745.1 uncultured Lachnospiraceae bacterium
CGGCTTCCCGTCCGGCTCCCCGTCATAGGAACCAAAAACCAGCACCCGGTAGCCTTTCGCCGTGTGGCCCTCCACTTCATCCCGCACCCGTTCAAAATCCTCCCGCAGGACAAACTCCGGCGCTCCCAGCACATAGGCCCCGTCCGGAAAAATCACGCCGCTGTATTTAACCGCCGAAGAAAAAGGGATTACCCGGACAGGCACAGCTCCCGTTCCTTCCGTAAAATACTCCTGAAGCGCTTCCATGGTTATGTTGTCACTGCTCATGGCTTTTGCAAAATCTCCGAGAAGGGCCGGAAGAGACGCTGCACCGGGCCGAAAGCCCAGGGCCGGGACCAGTTCCTTCACACTCATCTTATTCTCCGTGATGGTTCCCGTCTTATCCACGCAAAGCACGTCCACTCTGGCCAGAGTCTCAATACTCTTCATATCATGGAGGAGCACGCCATTCCTCGCCAGGCGGATGGAACTGACCGCCAGAGCCACGCTGGTTAACAGATAAAGGCCCTCCGGAATCATGCCGATCACCGCCGCCACCATGGAAGTGATGCTGTCAGTGATGGTCTCCCCGTTATACACATAGCCCTGGACAAACAGTACGATGGCAATGGGAATCAGGATGACTCCTACCACCTTGAGGATCTTGTCCAGGGAACGCATCATCTCCGACTGCTCCCCGGTTTTCATTTCCTTTGCCTGTATGGTCAGCTTTGAAATATAAGAAGCGCTCCCCACCGCCGTGAGAGCCGCACGGCACTGCCCCGACACCACAAAGCTTCCGGAGATCAGCGGATCCCCCTTTTGTTTCGTGATCTCGTCGGACTCACCCGTAAGCAGAGATTCATTGACCTGCACCTCCCCGGCAAGGACCACGGCGTCGGCGCAGATCTGGTTCCCTCCCTTGAAGATCACCACGTCGTCCCGGACCAGCTCCTCCGCATCCACCGTCCAGACCTTCCCCTCCCGCACCACGGCCGCCCTGGGCGCCCCAAGCATATTCATTTTCTCCAATACCTTCCTGGCCCGTATCTCCTGAACAATGCCGATCAGCGTATTGACCACGATGACCGGAAGGAAGGTCAGATTCCGAAAAGAACCCACGGCACAAAGAAGCGCCGTCAAAACCGCAAAAATCAGATTAAAATACGTAAACAGATTTCCCCGGATGATCTCGCCCGTGGTCCTGGAGGAGGAATCCACCGCCATGTTGGAAAGCCCGGCGGCCAGCCGTTCCTCCACCTGGTCCCTGGTAAGCCCCGTCTTGTAAGAAACCGCCGGCCGGTACTGGGCTGCGTCTGTGCGTGGGCCGGCCGGACGTCCCCCGGCTCCTTTGGAAACGCCGGAGTCTTCCCGCCTCTGCTTCGGAAGGCCCTGCATTTCCTGCCTCCGCTCCGAGACGGCCGCCCCGGCCGGCTCCTCCGCTTCGTATTCAGAAGGCATCCGCTTCATCAGCATCCGTTTCATCGGCATCTGCTCCGCCGCCGGCCCGGCCGGCCCTTCTGCCTCTTCCGGCCTCTGTCTCCGTCCTGCCAGGGCCCTCTCCTGCGAAGCCTGCCGCATCCTGCTCCTGGCCGCCTGAATCTCCTCCACCGGAATCCGCTCCGTCGCCGCCTCATAATCTTCCTGTTCTGCATGCCGCCTGGCCATCGTAAAACCTCCCAAACCTTTATCCTGCGTTTTATCCTACAAGACAATTCCCTATTTTTTTCCTATTCTGGTTTTTCCGCCCAAAAAGGCAGGCCTGCCGCCGGGGCATCCCGCCTGAATGATTGGGCCATTAGTAAAGTATACACTCCCTTTCCGATTTTTTCCATTAACAAACTATAAATTTTTGCTTAAACTCGAAGGTCTCCCCGCGGCCCTGCGGAAGGATCTCCTTTTTTCTCCTTCCGGCATCCGGGAAGCTTCCCTGCAGATCTGTTCCTGAACAGAGCAGAGCACCTCACAAAAGAGCGCTTCTTTCGATTCATAAAAAAGATAAAAGGCCCCTTTTGAGATGCCGCCTGCCTGCAAAGGTC
>CATJIW010000372.1 GCA_949740745.1 uncultured Lachnospiraceae bacterium
ACACCGAATCCTGCCCCGCCGGAACCGCCGGCAAAGGCTCGTGGGCTATACCACCGGTAGGGAATTGCACCCTGCCCTGAAGATTTATTCACTTAATTCCCAATTATACAGAAAATTGAAGGTTTGTCAAGGGCGGCCGGAGGAGTCAGCGGTTTTTCACCTGATTTACCCCGTGCCGGAGGGCGGGACCCGCAATCAGGGAAACGATGATCTTGGCCGCATCACCGGGCAGATAGGGAACGACTCCTGCCATAAGCCCGGCGCCGAAGGACAGCTTCATCTGAAAACAGAGCCAGAGGGTGCCGAAAAGGTAACAGACGGCAGTTCCGAGGACCATGCCGGCAATATGAAAATAGTACTTTTTCGGGAACCGGTCGATGAAGAAGCCGGCGATAACAGCCATGAAAATGAATCCGATCAGGTAACCTCCCGTGGGCCCGGCCAGTTTCGCCGGTCCGCCGGTAAAGCCGGAGAATACGGGAAGGCCCACAAGCCCCAGCAGCAGATAGATCAGGTAGCTTAAGGTCCCGGCCTTCATGCCAAGCACGTACAGGGTAAGATATACGGCCAGATTGGTAAAGGATATGGGGACGGGACTTATGGGAAGGGGGATTGCCAGGGGGCCCAGCATGCAGGTGACGGCGGTCATAACGCCGATCAGGGCCATGGTGGCCAGGGGAAGCTTTGAGGATTTTTGAGATACCGTTTTTACCATTTGCATAAACTCCTTTATTGTAAACTGGAAACGAAAAACTGTTGACATTATAAAACGAAAGAGATGGATTGTCAACCAAAATATAAAAAAGTTAACAATTGTTGAGGATCCGTATGAACGCAGAACTGCTGCAGGGCCCGGCCGCCTCCGGATTCTGGTGATTGCCAATCCATTCTCCGTATGATATAATTACAGCATATGAAATCATTCATTTCATATATGAAATGAAACGGAAACCGGTACATGCCGCAGGGGGCGGCGGTCAAAAGGAAAGGAAGGTATTTTATGGCAAACAGGAAACCACTTTTGGGCATTATGGGTCTGTCCGACGGAGATCCCGTCGTCCATGAGAAGAGCAAGGACGTGGTTCAGCATCAGCTTGACGTGATCAAGGCGGCGCTGGAGAAGGACGGCCGGGTGGACGTGGTCGTGGCGGACAATCTGGTGAACTCCGTGGCTTCGGCCAGGGCCGAGGCGGAG
>CATJIW010000373.1 GCA_949740745.1 uncultured Lachnospiraceae bacterium
CATCTAAGCGTGAAGCCGTCCTCAAGATGAGATATCTCATGCCGAAAGGCAGTAAGACCCCTTGAAGACGACGAGGTAGATAGGGCAGAGGTGGAAGTGCAGTAATGTATGGAGCTGACTGCTACTAATCGGTCGAGGGCTTATCCAGGCGGTAAGGGTGTTGGAATGGATGTTGGTCAATGTGTAGTTTTGAAGGCATAGGTCTTCACATACATAAGAGTGTAGTGAAGTACGTAAGACGAGAAATACATATAATACTTAAGACAGTTGATACAAATGATAAAAACCGCTGTGGAGCCGATCTGCAGCGGTTTTTTTGCACGGAGGAGGAGAAAGAAAGCCTGCACAGGCGTGCAAGCCACTGTCATGAAAGGAGAAAAAGATGGAGTCTGGGATGCTTAGAGAGAAAATAGACGAAGCGCAGTTTGTGCTGGCAGGGATTGGAAAGGAATGGAAGACGGAGGGCCGCCCGGAGGAGGTCAGAAGAGCTTACGAAAAGCTGTCAGAGCTTTTGGACGGAAAAAATTATTTCATTGTGACAACTTTGGAGGATGGGCTGATTTTTGATACGCCGCTTGCCGGAGACAGGATTGCAGCGCCTTTTGCCGGAGAAAAGGCGCAGGAGGGAAGCAGTGAAAGGCGTTGGGACGAATATATGCAGTGGCTGATGGGGACGCTGAACAGGAAGCTGCTGCTTCTGGAGCTGGGGGAGGGGTTTGAAAATCCCTCCGTGATCCGCTGGCCTTTTGAGAAAACGGCCTGCCTGAATCTGAAGTCCTGTTTATACAGAGTCCATGGGAAATTCCCTCAGCTTCCCGAAAATCTGGACGGGAGAGGATGCAGCGAGGCCATGGACAGCGTCAGATGGGTGCTGTCTGTGTCATAAAGGGGAAAGGTTTTCGCAAAAAGCCTGCTTTTCTTAAGAAAATCGAAGGAATCTTCTATTGTGCGGCAGTATCAACTGTGATAAAATAATCCATAGTTGTGAAATTTAACGGGACTTGGGGAAAAATCTATGATAGCGGTCATCGATTATGATGCGGGAAATTTAAAAAGCGTGGAAAAGGCTTTTCAGTTTCTGGGAGAGGAGCCTTTGATCACAAGAAGGGAAGACGAGCTTCTTTCGGCGGATAAGGTGGTTCTGCCGGGAGTAGGAAGCTTTGGCGATGCGATGAAAAAGCTCCGCCAATACGGGCTTACGGAAGTGATTCGGAAGGTGGTGGACAGGCAGACACCATTTTTGGGGATCTGTCTGGGGCTCCAGCTTCTTTTTTCGGAGAGCGAGGAGGCTCCCGGCGTTCCCGGTCTTGGAATCCTGCCGGGGAGGATTCTTCGGATTCCGGATTCTTCGGGGCTTAAAATTCCCCATATCGGCTGGAATTCCCTGGATTTTCCCAAAGAGACCCGGCTGTTTAAGGGAATTGAGGACGGGGCTTACGTGTATTTTGTCCATTCTTATTACCTTAGGGCGGAGGAGGCAGGCATGGCAGCGGCGACGACGGAGTATGGCGTGAAGATTCATGCCGCCGTGGAACATAAGAATGTGTTTGCCTGTCAGTTTCATCCGGAGAAGAGCGGCAGCGTGGGTCTTCAGATCCTCAAAAATTTTGCAGGACTTTCTTAAAAGGGGGAAACGATGTTTACGAAACGGATCATTCCCTGTCTGGACGTCCACGGAGGGCGGGTGGTCAAGGGAGTCAATTTTGTCAATTTGAAAGATGCGGGGGATCCGGTGGAGATTGCGGCGGCCTATGACCGGGCCGGGGCGGACGAGCTGGTGTTTCTGGACATTACGGCCTCTTCTGATGCCAGAAATACGGTGGTGGACATGGTGCGCCGGGTGGCAGAGAAGGTATTTATTCCTTTTACCGTGGGCGGAGGGATCCGGACGGTGGAGGATTTTAAAACGCTTCTCAGAGAAGGGGCGGATAAGATCTCCGTTAATTCGGCGGCCATCAGCAATCCGGAACTGATTTCGCAGGCGGCGGACAAATTCGGAAGCCAG
>CATJIW010000374.1 GCA_949740745.1 uncultured Lachnospiraceae bacterium
TCCTTGGTGGCCTGGGCCTTCACGACCTTGGGAGCGCCGTCCACCACTTCCTTCGCCTCCTTCAGGCCAAGGCCGGTCGCTTCACGTACCACTTTGATGACCTTAACCTTGTTGGGGCCGACCTCGGTCAGCTCAACGTCGAACTCGGTCTTCTCTTCCTCGGCTGCAGCGCCTGCGCCTGCCGCCGCCACGACAACGCCTGCCGCTGCGGATACGCCGAACTCTTCCTCACAAGCCTTTACCAGCTCATTTAACTCCAATACGCTTAACTCTTTGATCGCATCAATAAATTCTGCAGTCGTCAACTTTGCCATTTGAATTTACCTCCGTTATTTTTTATATTGTTCGCAACTGTTTTTAAATCTTTATGCAGCCTTCTGCATAAAACCATGCCCTGCCTGCAGGGCGGCGCCAATTATTCTGCCTTTGCTTCCGCAATCTGATTGAGCACCCGCGCCAGATTTGTAATGGGGGACTGGATACTTCCAAGCAGCTTTCCGAGCAGCTCCTCTCTGCCGGGAATGGTGGCAATCACCTTGATCCCCGCCGCATCGTAGTAGGTCCCCTCGACAACGCCGGACTTTAACTCCAGCTTATCTGCCTTTTTGCCGAATTCATTGAGCACGCGGGCAGGAGCCGTTTCGTCCGTCGCGGACGTGGCCAGCGCAGTGGGGCCTTCCAGATCTGCCTTCAGCGGTTCATAATCCGTGCCCTGGATCGCAAAGTTAATCATGGTATTTTTGTATACCTTATAGTTAACTCCGGCCGCGCGAAGCTGTCTGCGCAGTTCCGTATCCTGCTCGACAGTCAGGCCGCGGTAATCGACCAGCACTGCAGATTTCGCTTCCTTCAGCAGATTGGAAATCTCTTCCACGACAGGCTGCTTTAATTCTACCTTCGCCATTCTTTCTTCCTCCTTATCTTATTTTATCGCCGCAAAACCCCGCATGCAGAAGACATGCGGGGCATAAGGATTCACAGATTATCAATCTTATTCCCTCGGCAGGCGCATCTGCTTACACTTTTCAGTACCTGCTGTCTTCGGCGAGCGCACGCACGAGGCGTACTCATATAAACTAACACAGATTGTCTTCCGTGTCAATCTCTGTTTTGCATTTTTTACCGCTCCCTACGAAGCGCCGTGATCTCACCGGCGGCTCACCGTGCCGCTCCAGAGCTTCCGCTCTGTCGCTTCGGGCATTCGCCCTATGGGATAAGAGAATCACGCTCCCGGCCGCAAGCGGACGGAGCGTGATTCTCTTATCCCGCACGGCTCATTGCTTATATTACATTAACTTCATAGGGTTTACTTTTACGCCGGGGCCCATGGTGGAGGTCAGGGTAACGCTCCTTAAATACTGGCCCTTCAGCGCGCTGGGTTTTGCTTTTATAATTGCATTCATTAACGTCTGGAAGTTGTCGGACAGCTGCTCCTCGGTGAAGGAAGCCTTGCCCAGCGGTACGTGAACGATATTGGTCTTATCCAGTCTGTACTCGATCTTACCGGCCTTGATATCGGCGATGGCCTTTGCCACGTCCATGGTCACGGTTCCGGCCTTGGGGTTGGGCATCAGACCCTTGGGGCCCAGCACACGGCCCAGACGGCCTACCACGCCCATCATATCGGGAGTTGCGACGACCACGTCGAAATCCAGCCATCCCTCGTTCTGGATCTTCGGAATCAGCTCCTCGGCTCCTACGAAGTCAGCGCCTGCAGCCTGAGCCTCGTCCGCCTTCGCATTTTTTGCGAATACCAGGACGCGGACCGTTTTGCCGGTTCCGTGAGGCAGCACCACTGCGCCCCGGATCTGCTGGTCTGCATGACGCCCGTCGCAGCCCGTTCTGATATGGGCCTCAATGGTCTCGTCAAATTTCGCAACTGCGGTCTTCTTAACCAGAGCAACCGCATCTGCCGGATCATACTGGATGGTACGGTCAACTAATTTAGCAGCTTCTGCGTATTTCTTTCCTCTTTTCATGAAATAAACCTCCTAGTGGTAA
>CATJIW010000375.1 GCA_949740745.1 uncultured Lachnospiraceae bacterium
CGGCCAGCGGGGCTTTTAGCTCATGGGAGGCGGCGGCAATGAATTCTTTCTGACTTTTGACGGAAGCCTCCACCGGGAGGAGCGCCCGGCCGATTAAGAAGCGGCTCATGGCGTGCATGGAGGCGAGGGCGAGGAGCCAGAGGAGTGGATAAAGGCGGCAGTCCTTAAGAAGAATGTCACGGACGCCTGACAGGGGGTAAATGAGGATTAGGGCGCAGGAGCCTTCGGGGCCGTAAAGGCTCATCTGTATCCCGTAATAGGTTTCGGATTCTCTGCCGGTGAGCCGGTGGGTAGTGCGTCTTGAGCTGGCGCCCTCCTGGCGGCTGGAGACAGTTTCCTCTATCCCGGTGATTCCGATCCCGGAGCGGATTTGCCCGGTCAGGTCAGAAAGGGGCGTGGGGAAGCATTCCGGCCCCTCCAGCGTTCTTTGGCCGTCTGACAGGAAAACCCAGGTGTGAAGCTCTTCGGCATAGGCTTTAAGGTCCCTGGCGGTGGGCATTTTTCCAAACAGGAGTTCGTTTGCAAGGCTGTCTGCGAGGCGGCCGGCAAAGGAACAGTCGGCTTCTCTTCTTTTTTTGACGGCGTTTCCTGCGAAAAAAAGGAGCAGAATCGTAAAAACGGTCATGGTGAACAGGAGAAAGAGGCGGATCAGCCGCCGTTTGAGCTTTATAGTCATGGTGTTTCCTCCAGCCGGTAGCCGGCGCCGTATACGGTGCGGATTTTGGCGGTGCAGCCAAGGCTTTTCAGACGTTTTCTCAGGAAATGGATGTAGTTGTCCACGTTTCCGGCTTCTACCTCGCAGGAGCCGCCCCAGACCTTCCAGAGCAGCTCTTCCCGGCTGTGGGTCCGCTCCGGATCCTTTAGGAACACCTGCAGCAGCCCGGATTCTTTTCCGGTCAGCAAAACGGCATGGGTTTTATGGCTCAGCCTGCGCCGCTCGGTGTCCAGGGTGAGGCCGAAGGCGGAGAGCTCGAAGGCCGCAGCCATGTCCGGGGGCCGGCGGATCAGGGCACGGATCCTGGCGGACAGCTCTTTCATATGGAAGGGCTTTGTCAGGTAATCGTCCGCCCCGCAGTCCAGCCCGTCGATTTTGTCCTCCAGCCCGGACAGTCCGGTGATCATCAGCACCGGGGTCCAGATTTGCTTCTGCCGGATGGCCTTTAAGACGGTCAGGCCGTCAAGGACGGGAAGCATCCGGTCCAGCAGGATCACGTCGTATGGAAATTCCCCGTGAAGGGCGTGGGCGAGCGCCTGCTCCCCGTCTCCGCACCAGTCTGCCAGGCAGCCTTCCTTTTTCAAATGGTCTTCGATTGCTTCTGCCAGGTTTTTGTCGTCTTCCACCAATAAAATTCGTATCATCGTCACGCCTCCCGTTTTGTCCTGGGTTTCTGCATTTTTTGTTTCGCGGGGTACACGGAAGAAAATCGGGGGTTTTACGTCTGTTCCCTGTCAGGGTGGGCCCCCGTCAATGTTCCTCCTCAGACACGTACGGGTTCGGGGATTTCGCTGCGCCGCCCATAGCTGCCAATTTCACCTCCATCACCCCGGGTCGGCTGAAATTGGCAGCGCTATGCTCGCGAAATCCCCGAACCCTCCTATCGTCTGAGGAGGAACATTGCGGGGGGCCTTCTGCCGGGTTTCATGGTATAGCCCCGCCCCCGCTTTTCTTCCGGAGCAGTCGAAAAAAATAAAATGCGGAAGCCCAGGAAATTTCCCTAAATTCAGTCCCCGGTAGAAGATGTAGTTCTCTCATCCGGACGTGTCAAAATCATTTCTGCTGAGAGCAGGGATTCCCGTCAGAGTTCCGAACCCTCCTATCGTCTGAGGAGGAACATTGCGGGGGGCCTTCTGCCAGGTTTCATGGTATAGCCCCGCCCCCTCCTATCGTCTGAGCAGGAGCATTGCGGAGCCTTCTGCCGGGTGTTTTATGGCACAGTGCCCCTGGTTTCTTTATTGA
>CATJIW010000376.1 GCA_949740745.1 uncultured Lachnospiraceae bacterium
CATCATCAAGAAATGCTACCTGGCCGGAAAGCACGTGGTCACGGCCACCCAGATGCTGGAATCCATGACCAAAAGCCCCCGCCCCACCAGGGCCGAGGTTTCCGACGTGGCCAATGCCATTTATGACGGCACCACGGCCATTATGCTCTCCGGAGAAACGGCCGCCGGGGACTACCCCACCGAGGCCGTCCGCACCATGGCAGAAATTGCCGAGGAAACGGAAAAGCACATCAATTACAAAAAACGCTTCTCCGAGCTCCACGACTCCCTCTCGCTTAAGAGAAGCCCCGCCGTGGCCGTGGGGATCGCAACAATCACAAGCTCCAATTATCTGGATGCCAAAGCCATCGTGGCCGTCACCCGTACCGGACGGAGCGCAAGGATGATTGCCGATTACCGTCCCGCCGCCCCCGTTATCGCCCCGACGGTGGACAAAAAATCCCTGCGGCAGTTAAATCTGACCTGGGGCGTCTATCCCTTCCCCGCCGACGAGCAGGCCAGCGCCGACAGTCTGTTCCGCCATGCGGAGGAGATCGCCCTCCGCTCCGGAATCGTGGAGGAAGGGGATACCATCGTTATTTCCGGGGGGCCGCATGAGAAGGACAGTGCCATCGATATGATGAGGATTATAAAGTTATGATGTCCTGAGCAGCCGGCAGAAAACTTTCCATCGCAGACACGACTTGAAACACGCCGAACGTCTGCTCACGGAATTTTTCTGCCGGCTGCTCATGGAATTTTTCTGCCGGCTGCTCCTCTTTCCTCCTTTCCCTGGATGACACCGCTTGAAACACGCCGAACGGCTGCTCACGGAATTTTTCTGCCGGCTGCTCATGGGATTTTTGTCCCGAATTACAGCCGCACCGGCACCTCCCGGTCGATGGTCATGGTATTCTCCGTGACGATGCAGTCGCGGGCCAGAATGCGGACGCCTGCATGAGCGGCGGCCTGCAGGGCCTCGCCGAAGGCCGGATGCGTTTCTTCGTTGGGCGCAAAGGAAGAGACTCCCTTCATCTGGATCACAAAAAGGAGATATGCCTCGTACCCGGCTGCGGCCGCCGCCGCAAGCTCTTCCACATGCTTTACGCCCCGCTCGGTGGGCGCATCCGGAAATTTTGCCACTCCGGCCGCGTCCAGGGTCACGCCCTTCACTTCCATAAAGCATTTCCGGCCGTCCGCCTCGAAATACAGGTCAAACCTGGAATTTCCAAACCGTCTTTCCCGCTTAAGAAGGTTCACTTCCCGAAAAAGCCCGTCCGCCCCGCGGGCAGCCCAGACGGCCGCCGCCTCGTTGGGCGCCTGAGAATCGATGTTCACCAGAGCCGCCCTGCCGTCCGGCCCCGGCTTTTCCACGGTGATCAGAGAATATTTGGTTTTCCGCTCCGCCTTTTCGCAGCGCTGCAGCCAAACCCCCGCCCCCGGAAGCAGAAGCTCCTTAAGCCGCCCCGTATTTTTCACGTGACAGCGGACAACCTCCCCGCCAAGCTCCGCCTCCGCCACAAAACGATTGGGGCGCCCAAGAAAGACGCCCCGTTCCATACCCTCGTAAACAATATCCGCTTCCATTTCGAATCCCCCTTCCGGTTATCCAGGCCTTTCTACCATTACGGTGCGGCAGGCAGAGGCCGCTCACGAAATCCGTTTCCTTCCGGAAAATTCCGTAATCAGAAGCTCCACGGCCATGCCGTCGGAAATCCGCCCCGTTTTCACGTCCTCCTCCGCCCCGGCGCATTTTTCCAGACAGCTCCGAAGCTCCTCCATCCGGAAATTCTTTCCCTGGCTCATGGCCCTTGCAGCGATAAAAGGCTGTATTCCCGCTTTTTTTGCGATCTCGTCCTTCCCCTTCCCCGCCAGGGCAAGCTCCTTTACCACAAGAAGCTGGTTAAACTGTCTGGCAATGAGAAAGAGGATCCGCATGGGCGGCTCCCTGAGGGCCATCAGGTCATAATATTTTTCCATGGCCGCCTTCTGGCGGCCCAGGGCGACATCCGTAATCATATCGAAGATCCGGCCTGTGATCTGCACGGAGCAGACCGCCTCCACGTCCTCCGGAAGAATCCCCTCCCGGCCCTCCGTATAGGCGATCAGCTTTTCAAGCTCCGTGCGGATATGCTCCATGTCGTCGCCCACGCTGTTTAAAAAAAGCTCCATGGCCCCCTGGGAAATCTGCCGGTTCTCCTGCTTCAGGCCTCGGAGGATCCATTTTTTCAGTTCTCCCTCCGACTGCCTTCCAAGCTCCGCCGCATAGCCAAGCTCCTTCACTCGTTTGTAGAGCTTATTTCGCTTGTCCACCTGCTCCTCCACAAACAGGAGCACCGTGCTTTCCGGCATGCGGGGCAGATAGGAAGGAAGCGGCTCCGCATCTCTTTTAAATAAACCGCTGTTCTCGATAAGGATCAGCCGCTTTTCAGAAAAAAACGGCATGGTATCCGCCAGGCCGATGATTTCGTTCAGGTCCGCTTCCTTCTCGTAAAAGCTTTGGAAATTCATCCGGTCATCGCCAAGGATCGCCTCGATCAGCTGGTTTTTATAACTTTTTTTTAAAAATGCCTCCTCCCCATATAAACAGTATACGGGGCGGAAGACTTTTGTTTTAAGATCCTGATTTAATGTTTTCATTCTTTCACAGGCTTCCCATACGGTCTTGCTTTTTTCGGTTTCATTTCTTCCTGTACTCTTCAAACTGAGCCGCCGTCGCATAAGAGGCAATGGCCCCGTTTCCAAGAACACTGTATTCACAGTACCGATTCGAGAACAGCAGATACTCCTTAAGCTGCTCCGCCGTCAGGTCCTTCAGCGTATCCACCGTCACGCCGCCGGCAGAAAGCTGATAAAGGAAGGAGCCGATAAAGGCGTCCCCCGCTCCCGTGGTGTCAATGGCCTTCACCTTTCTGGAAGGCGCCTCCGCAAAGGCCGTCTTCGTGCAGGCTTCCGCCCCGTCCGGGCCCTTGGTATAGATCACCAGCTGCACGTTCCCCCGGAACAAAATGTCCTTCGCATCCTCCAGCTTCGTCTTCCCGGTGATGAATTCCAGCTCCTCGTCGGAAATCTTAAGCACGTGGGCGTAGGGAATAAATTCCAGGATCGCTTTGCGCAGCTCATTGTAGTCCTTCCAAAGCGGCAGGCGGATATTCGGATCAAAGCTAATCATGTCTCCGCACTCCAGCGCATAAGTAATGGCCTTCCTGTGGGCCTCCTTCATGGGAAAGTCCCCCAGGCACAGCGAACAAAAATGAAGGGCGTAGGCATCCTCAAACCACTCCTTCTCCACCACGTCGGCGCTCATCAGCATGTCTGCGCTGGGCTTCCGATAGAAAGAAAAGTCCCGGTTCCCGTCCTCCTTCAGCGACACAAAGGCCAGGCAGGTGTTGGCCTCGTCGGTGCGCAGCACATGGCTCACGTCAATGCCGTGGCCCACGAACTCATCCACGATCCGGTCCCCGAAAGCATCATTGCCAAGCTGGGTGACCATGGCCGCCGGGCCGCCGAGCTTAATGTAGGCGCCTCCCACGTTGGCCGGAGCCCCTCCTACCACGCCTTTGAAATCCTTAACCTCTTTTAACTCGCATCCGATCTGATGGGGCACAAAGTCGATCAGCGCTTCCCCTATGGAAATCAGTCTTTTCATCCTCTTCCTCCTGCTTCCGTTATTTTGCACAGCTTCCTTCTGCGCTTCTGCTACCAGTATAGCACGCCCTGTTTCTTCCCGCAATTCCAATCTTCCTGAGTTTCCCCCTTTTGTATCGAAAAAAACAGGCAGCTACAGAATATGAAACTGCGGAAATATTCTGGCAGTACGTCCCTCCAAAGCCGGCTGCGCCGGGCGTTCCGGCAGGCCCCAAGCCGCAGAAGTCATTAGGCAATAAACGAAAAGCATTGAATAATATATCAAAATCATTAAAGTCAGCTAAAATGCGGATCTCCCGCTATAAAAACCCTTCAATATCAATGGAATCAAAGGCTTCTGCAGGGATTTCCTGCCAGGAACCTTCCTTTCGGAACAGGATGATCCGGTCGCAGACGGCCGTCATGTAATTCAGATTGGAGGATGCGATTAAAACGCCCGTTCCCCGTTCCATCATCCGCTCCATATATTCATAAACAATATGGTTTGCCACCAGGTCACTGGTCACGCAGGGATTGATGCACAAAAAAACCGCCGGCTGCGCCAGCAGCCATTTTTCCATCAGGATGCGGTACTGCTCATAGGTGTCAAGCTCCTCTACCCGGCACTTGACCGTATCCGCCCGCTGAAGCTTTCGGCATTTCTGCTGCAAATACCGGTAAAGCCCCCTCCCCGCCAGAAATCCAGGAAGCTTGTTCCCCGCCGGAAAAAGAAGGTTGTCCGCAGCATTCATATAAGGAACCAGCCCCGTTTTCAGAGGATCGCTTCGAATGGTCCCGATCCCCTTCCTCACGGCATAAGGAATGTCCCTCGGCACAAAAGGCTCTCCCAAAAGCAGGAGCCTTCCCCGGTATCTCCCCTTCTGCTCCCCCAAAAGCATGGTACAAAGGGCTGCGTTTTTCTGATTCCGAAGCTCCCAGAGTCCCACCGCCTCCCCTTTCTTAAGCTCCAGAGAAAATCCTTCCAGCCGTCCAAAAAGATCTGTTCCATCCGAAGGGCCGTCTCCTTTCCCTCCGCCTGCGCTCTCTTCCTTTTCCCCCAGTCGTAATGCGCACCCGACATGGCACGAACCAGCTTTTCCGGCGAATAATCCTGCCTGGCAAAGGTTCTGATGTTCCTTCCCGCCCGAATCACGCTGATCCGGTCCGCAATCGGCATCAGGTATTCTCCCAGGCGGCTGGTCAGCAAAAAACCGATCCCCCCGTCTGCCAGCATTCGGACCGTCCGCCCCAGCAAAAGCTGTTCCTCCCCGGAAAGCATCTCAAAAATCGTGTCCATGACAATCAGGTCCGATCCGGCCGCAAGGGCCCTGGCTAACTGGATCAGGCACTGCTCATACCGGGAAAGATATTTCGCCTTTATTCCCAGATCCATATGCCCGGCCTGCAGCCGGTCCAGGATCTGTCTCGTTCCCCGGTCAATCCTCCCGGACGAAAAACAGGAAAACATCCTTCCTCCCCCTTCCATGACAAAAATATTTTCTGCCACGGAAAGCTCCGGGATCAGCCCGTTCACGGCCGGCATGCAAAAGATCCCTCTCCGGCAGGAAGGGACGGAAAGCTCCTCGTACAAGGCTCCATGATAATATATTTCGCCGGAAAATTCCCGGTCGCAGCCTGCCAGAATGCGGGAGATCCGCGTCTTCCCGGAAGCCGCCTGGCCCAAAAGCCCCAAAATCTCTCCGCAGAATACATGAAGAGACAGATCGTCCAAAACCCGGATCCCCGCCCGGCTTCCGGATATATGCTCCATCCGCAAAAGTTCCTGTTTCAAGGCCCCTCCTTTTCCGCTTCCTTCTGCTTTTCGATTTTGGGAAGCGTCAGGAGCACCTCTGTCCCCAGTCCCTCCTCGCTGTTCACAGAAAGGCTGTACCGGCTGCCAAAATGCATCCGGATCCGTTCATTGATATTGGACAGGGCGATCCCTGTATGTTCCCCTTCCCTTTCCCCCTGCCTCCCGCTGCTTAAGGATTCCCGGACCCGCTTTAAAGTTTCCCCGGACATCCCCACCCCGTTATCCTGCACCGAAAGTAAAAGCCGCTGTTCCGTTTCCACCACGTCCACGAGAATGACCCCTTCCGAAACGCTTTTCTCCAGCCCGTGGAAAATCGCATTTTCTACAATGGGCTGCAGCGTCATTTTGGGGATCAGGTATTCCTCCAGGCACCCGGCGTCCTCGAAACGGATCTCCAGGCTGAACCGGTTCCCAAACCGATATTTCTGGATCAGGAAATAGTTTTTTGTGTTTTCCAGCTCCCGCCCCAGCGTGACGAGATTTTCCTGAATACGGTCCGACAGCCATAATCGGCCTTCTGCATCAGAAGGATCTCCAGGACGATGCCGGTTCCTGTCATCAAAGCCCCATATGACAGATATCTGCAATACAATCTTTCTGCTTTTCCAAAAATACGCCGCTTCCGCCTCATCACATGTCCCATCCCGTTCCTGTCCGGTGTCCCGTCCTTTTCCCGCATTCTTTTCGTATGTCCTTTTTGCATGTCTTTTCCGCATGTTTTTCCCATGTTCTTCCCATGTTCTTTTCCCATATCTTTTCCCTGGTTCCGTCCGTTACGAATGCAGCTTCCGGTACTGGGAAGGCTTTAGCCCCACCTGTTTTTTAAACAGCCTGCTGAAATAAGCCGTTTCCACATATCCCACCCGTTCGGCGATCTCCCGGACAGAATAACGGCTTTCTCTTAAGAGCCGCTTTGCCGCCTCCATCCGCCGCTCCGTCAGATAATCGCTGAAGGAGATCCCGGTTTCCTTTTTGAACAGGGTGCTGAAATAGGACGGATTCATATATACCAGCTCCGAAACCTCCGAAAGCCGCACCTGCTCCATATAATGCCCGCCGATATACTGCTTCGCCAGGCGGACCGGGCGGCTGTCCTTTCCCGGCTCTCCTGCCGCAGGCCCGAACGTCTCCTCCCCCTCGTCCAAAGGGCCCGGCTCCTCCACATCCACGTCTTCCCCAGCGGCCTTTGCCTCCAGCTTTTCCACAATCTGCCCCAGGCATTCGTTCAGCTCTCTCTTTCCCACAGGCTTTAACAGATAGTCCTCCACGCCATGGCGGAGCGCCCTCCTGGCATACTCAAACTGCTGATACCCGCTGACAATTACAAAACGGCAGGTAAAGCCTTCTTCCTTTACCTGCCTGATCAATTCCAGGCCGTCCATCCCCGGCATGCGGATATCGGTGATAACCAGGTCCGGGTTCTCTTCCCGGATCTTTTCCAGACACGCTTTCCCGTTCTCCGCCGTTCCCGCAGCTTCCAGGCCGAGCCGTTCCCATTCGATCAGATGCCCGATGAGCCGGCATACATCCGGCTCATCGTCAGCGATCAGTACTCTGAACATAAAAAGCCTCCTTTCCGGATTCTTTTTATAGACAGTTGCGAAACTCAAAAATCCATTGAATATTCTGGCACTATTCCCGGGAAAAGCCCTTTGCGCCGTGGAAGTTTCGCAATTGCCTGTTCTTTTTAGCGCTTCCTGGGACCGTAATAATCCTCCAGAAGCTCTGCCGCATAATCCTTTTCCGTCGTGATCATGTCGATCAGCACCTGCTTTTCTTCCACCTCCTCGCCTCTGGCCAGCTTCGCCGCCATTTCAAGGGACAGTTCCCCTTCCAGAAACACGTCCTGGAAAAAGGTCACTGCCATCTCCTCTGCCTTCACCGATTCACAGGCTTCCTCAATGGCATCGGCACAGGCAATGACCCTGATGTCATCCAGCCTGCCTGCAGACTGCAGCGCCTGGACGACCCCCAGCCCCATGTCGTCGTCGTGGGAAATAATCGCGTCGATGTCGTCTCCGTAAGTGGTCAGCCAGTTCTCCGTCAAAGTGACCGCCGTATTCCGGTTCCAGTCCCCCGGCTTGATGGCAAGCACCTCCACTCCCGGATGTCTGTCCAGCACATTAAAGATTCCCTCGTCCCGGAAAATCTGGGCCGAACAGCCGATGGGGCCCTGGATGATGCAGACCTTCGCATCCTCTCCCACATGGTCAATGCACCACTCTGCCGCCAGCTCCCCGGCCTGAATTTCGTTGGGCCCCACGTAATAATATTCCTGGTCCGTGGTAATGGTCATATTAACTGCCGAAATCGGGATTCCTGCGGCCTCGCACATATCCAGGGCCGGTTCCGCCGCATCGGAATTCACAGGGGAAATGATGATGCTGTCCACCTTCTGAGAGATCAGGTTCTCAATCTGGTTCATCTGGAGCGCCGCGTCATTTCTGGCGTCCAGCACCACCAGCTCCACGTTCTGCCTCTCTGCCTCCTCCTGCATGCCTTCCACCATCAGCACGCAGAATTCCGTCATGAAATAAATGGAGGCTCCGATGACGATCCTGTCTTTTTCCCCTGCGCTTTCCACTGCCTCCTGCACCAGGGTCTCCCCCTGGGAAACGGCTTCCGTCTTTTTCGCTTCCGTATTCTCTTCCGCCCCTCTGCCGTCCGACGAACAGCCCGCCAGGGCGCCGAGACAGAGAATGAGGCACAGCAGCAGCGATACGTCCTGTCTTAATTTCTTCATACGCTTCTCCTTTTTATTCACTTACATGATTGGTAAACCGGTCAAATAAAATGGCTCCGATAATGATGGCCCCCTTGACGACCTGCTGAATGTAGGACGACACCGATAAAAGATCCAGCCCGTTGGTGATGACGCCGATCAGCAAAACTCCGACAATGGTTCCCCAGAGCCGCCCCTTCCCGCCGGAAAGGCTCGTCCCGCCGATGACCACCGCCGCAATGGCATCCGACTCATATGCCTGTCCCGCCTGGGGAAGCGCCGCCGAGACTCTGGAGGTCAGCATAACGGCGGCCAGGCCGCTCATAAGCCCGCAGTACACGTAGGCAAACCGCAAAACCCTTCTGGTCTTCACCCCGGAATACAGGGCGGCGTTCAGATTCCCGCCGACGGCAAACACGTATCTTCCCATCTTCGTCTTATACAGGATAAAACAGGAAATCAGGAAGGTTGCCGCCAGGATCCAGACCAGAACCGGGATCCCGAAAACACTGCTCTTTCCGATCTCCACGAAATTCCCCTCAAATTTGGAAACCGGCTTTCCGTCAGAATAAATATAGGTAAATCCTCTGGCCATGGTCTGCACGCCCAGGGTGACGATAAAGGGAGCCAGCGCATGGTTTGCGACAAAATATCCGTTCACCAGGCCGATCAGCCCGCCGCATAGGACCGTCAGGGCAAACACGGCGAAAAGTCCCCATCCCGCCTTATACACATTGGCACAGACAAAGCCGGTCAAAGCGACCACGGCCCCCACGGAAAGATCGATCCCTCCCGTCAGGATCACGAATGTCATACCGAGGGCAAGCACCCCGTTGATGGACACCTGCCGCAGGACGTTTAACACATTGTCGATCACCAGGAACCTTCCCTTCGTGGAAATGCTCAAAATCAGGCAAAAGATGACAAAGGCAATCACAATCCCGTATCTTGAAACAAACACCCGGCTTTTTCCGTATTTTCTCCGGGGGCCTCCTTCCGAACCCAGATCTTCTGATCTCATATCATTCCTTCCCTCCCTTCTGCTTCGCCTGTCGCCAGCTTAAGAAGCCTCTCCTGCGTCGCTTCCGCCCTGACGACCTCTCCGACCTTTCTTCCCTCGTGGAACACGGCCATCCGGTCGCAGAGCCCCAGGATCTCTTCCATTTCCGAAGAAATCAGCACCACGGCGATCCCCTCGTCAGCCAGATCGGCAATCAACTGGTAGATCTCGGATTTCGCTCCCACGTCGATGCCCCTGGTGGGCTCGTCCAGAATCAGGATTTCCGGCAGGTTCATCAGCCATTTCCCAAGGACCACCTTCTGCTGGTTCCCGCCGCTTAAATTCTGTACCGGCTGTTCCAGCCCCGTCACCTTTATCCGCAGCTTTTCCACGTACTGCGCTGCCTTCTCGTTTTCCTTTTTCCGGTTGATCAGAAGCCTTCCCAGACAGAGCTTCTCCAGATGGACAAGGGTGCCGTTTTCCTTCACCCCCATGGGAAGCACCAGCCCGGTAAACTTCCGGTCTTCCGTCACAAATCCCATCCTGTGGCGGATCGCATCCTCCGGCGTCCGGATCCCCGCCTCTTTTCCGTCTATCCTCACCAGGCCGCCGTCCGGCCTCGTGCAGCCAAAGACGGCCTGGGCAATCTGCGTCCTTCCGGCCCCCATAAGGCCCACCATTCCGAAAATCTCCCCTTCCCGGACCTCAAAGCTTATGTCTGAAAACTCACGGCCCCTGGACAGATGCTCCACCGAAAGCTTCACCCGCTCCGACGGCCTCCCTTTCCTGGCCGGAAATATCTCCGTCAGCTCCCGGTCCACCATCCGTTTAATCAGAAGGTCCTGATTCAGTTCTCCGACAGGCCAGGTGCCGATATAGCTTCCGTCCCGGAGCACGGTGATCTCGTCTGCGATCCGGAAAACCTCGTCCAGCTTGTGGCTGATATAAATGACCGTTCGCCCCTGCTCCTTCAAAGACCGGATGATCTCAAAAAGCCGTTCGATCTCCCGTTCGGAAAGGGCCGAGGTGGGCTCATCCATAATAATCAGCTCCGCATTGTGGTCGATGGCCTTTGCGATTTCCACAAGCTGCCACCCGGCCACCGACAGGCTCCTCATGCCGGCTTTGGGGTCAATATTCAGAGAAACCCGCTGCAAAAGCGCCTTCGCATCCTGTTCCATCCTTCGGTCATCCACCATTCCAAAATGCTTTCTGACCGGTTCTCTTCCAATATAAAGATTCTCTGCCACGGTCATGTCCAAAATCGGGTTCAGTTCCTGGTGGATCATGGCGATCCCCTGCCGCAGAGCCTGTCCGGGCTCCGAAAGAACGACCTCCCGCCCCTGAAAGAAAACTTTTCCCTCATCCGCCTGGTGGACGCCGGCAATAATCTTCACCAGCGTGGACTTCCCCGCCCCGTTTTCCCCCATCAGCGCATGGACGCTTCCTTTTTTCACGGCAAGGTCAACGCCCTCCAGCGCACATACCCCATAGTAGCTTTTTCGTATTCCTTCTAATTTAAGAACATATTCCTGCTCCACCTTCCCAGACCGCCTCCCGTCATTTCCGACTTTTAAAATGCTCCGCCGCCTCCGTGACGCTCTGGATCACGTAAGCGACCTCCACGTCCGTCATTTTGGGATTGATGGGGAGATTGACCTGCCTTTCGAACCAAAGCTTCTCGCAGACCGGCGATTCCCCCAGGCCGTGTCCCTGGTACACCATGTAGTCCGCAGTCGTCGCCGGGAAAAAACGCAGAATGATCTGGATCCGTTTTTCAAATTGCAGATAATCAATAAAGCCCTGCAGATCCGTGCCAAGCGTCTCAGGATCAATAAACACAGGATACAGATGGTACACGCACCGGTCCCTCGGATCCACCTTCAGCGTACTGAGTCCCTCCACCCGGTTAAAGGCCTGATTATATTTCTCCGCAATGGCGATGCGAAGATCATTAAAGGAATCCAGCTTTGGAAGCTGCACCAGGCCGATGGCCGCCTGCATCTCCGTGATCCGCATGTTTGTACCGATCTCGTCGATATGCGTCCAGTCATGGGTATAGGAAAAACTGGCATGATCGTAAATATGCCTCAGAGGCTTATAGGGCCCGATGGCCGCCTCCTCCCGCTCCTTCTTCTCTCCCAAAATCCCGTACGCCCGGATCTCCTGAGCCGCAGCCGCCAGCTCATCGTCATCGGTGGTGACCGCTCCCACCTCGCCGCCCAAAGACATGTTTTTCAAGGACTGGAAGGAAAAGCAGGTCAGATCGGACATGGACCCCACCTTCCTCCCCCGGTAAGAGGCCCCCGGCGCATGGGCCGCATCCTCGATGACCCGCAGGTTATGCCTCCCCGCAATCTCCAGGATCGCATCCATGTCGTTGGGGTTCCCTGCATAGTCCATGATCACGATGGCCTTTGTCCGCTCCGTGATCTTGTCCTCAATGGTCGCCGGATCCATATTCAGCGTGTCGGGAAGCACATCTGCAAATTTAATGGTGATGTTTTTAGAAGCCAGCTTAAGATAAGTCGCCCGGAAGCTCTGCGGCGTTGCAATGACCTCATCCCCCTCCTTCAGACAGAGGATCGTCACGGCCAGATCCAGAGCCGTCGTTCCCGAAGAGGTCGTAATGCAGTGCTTCGCGCCGACATACTTTGCAAAAGCCGCCTCGAACCTGTCTCTGTTCTCTCCGTAAGCCAGCGTTTTCCCGGAGCGGATGACCCCGGCCACCGCATTGATTTCATCGTCCCCGAAGACCGCCCCCACCGGATTCTCTTTCACCAGAAAATCAATCCCCACGTTAAAATCCATACCGTTCCCTCCTTCTTTTTCTCATGCCATGATTTTTTTCAGAGCCCGCACCATCTGATCGGCCGCCTCGTCGATTTCTTCGTCAAAGGAATTGATGTTGATGCCAAAGCCGGCGGCCAGCGCACCGTCCACCACGCCGACGCTGATGTTGACGCTCCGTTTCAAAATATCATCCGTCTGCGGCAGCATGTCATTCCGGTAACGGACCTCCCGTCCGTAAACGGGACACTCATAGGGACACCTGAACTGGCTGGTGGTGCATTGATTCAGAATCTGCTCCATATGGGCGTAAACGTGCCAGCCGGATTCATAAACCACCTTCGTATCCACCTCTTTGCAGAATCGCTGCGCCAGCTCTTCCGTATCAAAAATCAGAGTCAGGATGGTCCCGCATTCACCCTCGTCGTTGATCTTTCGGAACCGGAATCCAGGAAGCCCCTCCAGCCGGCTCTTTAAGCGGGCCTTGTTTTTCCTGAGGGCGGCCAGGATCCTGGGCAGCTTCCTCACCTGGGCCAAGGCCACCGCCCCGCTCACCTCATTGACCCGCTGGTTCATCCCAATGACAGTCCTGCCTCCGATCTCCGCTCCCGCCCGATAAGGAAGGTGTCCCTGGTCATGGAAGGCAAAGGCCCGCTTAAACAATTCGTCATCATCCGTAGTAAGCATGCCGCCGTCCCCGGCCGTAATCGTTTTGAAAATGTTCAGCGAAAGGGCCGACATCTTCCCGTAGCTTCCCACGGGACGCCCCTTGTAGGAAGCCCCGCAGGCCTGGCAGCTATCCTCCAGAACCATAATCCCATGCCGGTCGGCAATCTCCATGATCCGCTCCATATCACAGGGATTTCCCAGCATGTGGACGGGGATGACCGCCTTCGTCCGGGGCGTAATCTTCCGCTCAAAATCCTCCGGATCCAGGGTCAGAGATTCATCGATCTCCGCCAGAACGGGAATGGCCTTCGCAAACAGCACCGCCGACATGGTTGCCACGAAGGTATAACCCGGCACAATGACCTCATCTCCCGGCCCCACCCCCATGGATGCCAGGCAGTTAATCAGGGCGCCTGTCCCGCCGGACACGGCCAGACAGTGCTTTGCCTCTGAAAATTTTGCAAACTCTTCTTCAAAAGAAATAACCTTATGCTTAAAATCCGGATCTTCATAGCTGCCGTAGCGGGACAAATGCCCTCCCTTCAGTACGTCAACCACCTCATTGATCTCTTCCTCTCCAATCCAAAACGCTCCCGGTCCCGGCATGTCGCTTCCTCCTTTTCCAAATAATTTCTATCGATTATGCTGTCTTCAGTATAATAAATAAACATTCCGCATACAATATGACGATATTTGGAAAATTTGACTTATTTTTGTGATTTTATCAAAATTTTTTTGCAAGAGTTTTCTGCAAGACCCAAACAGATTACAGGGAATGGAGAAACTATGTGATGTGAATGATTGAAAAAAAAAAGAAATGACCGGCAGAAAAAGATATTGGCTCCCCCTATGCGGTGAGTTGATTGTGAGCCTGCACCCGGATCAGAACTACCAAGCCGGTTGACCCTTCCCCATTCATACATGGTGTTTTGAGGAATCCCCAGTTCTTTGGCAGCCTTGGCCTGTCTAATTTTTTTTGCAAGTTTCACTGCCTGTACTTTGTACTCATAGTCGTATTGTCTGTTTTCTACGATTTTTGTCCACTCGCTATTCTCTTGATCATATATAAGCGTTTGCGAAACTCAAAAATTCATTAAATATTCTGGTAATATTTCCGGGAAAAGCCCTCTGTGCTGTGGAAGCAAGACCAGAGAAGGCAGGAGGGACCCTTTCCCGAGTGACTTCTGTGGTTCTGGGCTTGTTGGAACGCCTGGCGCAGCAGGCTTTGAACGGACATGTTGCCAGAATATTCCGACAATTTTATGTTTCGCAAATGCCTATTGATTATATACCCCATCCTTGAGAATAGGGTGTCAACTTTTTTATACCATATTAGAAAATAACCTTGTAATGAAATCTGGAAATTGTCAAAAAAGAAAGAATATGATAGAATATCGGAGAGGAACAATCGTGTTGCAGGGTGGCAGCCTCCCAAAACTTCATGCCCGGTTTACCGGAGTACATAAGAGGGGAGGTGGCGTAAATGACAGCTTTTGAAATCATTTCGATTTTCATAGGTATATTGGCTTTGCTGATTGCCTTTGGTAGTTTTGTTATAGCGCTGCTTGCCTTTCTCGATAAGAGGAACAAGCGAAAATAAATAAGCCTGCCTTGTTACTTGGCGGTACAGGCAGGCTTATATAGTCA
>CATJIW010000377.1 GCA_949740745.1 uncultured Lachnospiraceae bacterium
AAGATTTTACCCTACTGATTAGCGAGAAAGAGAAGGAGGACGACTTAAAATGGCAAGAATCAAAGGCGGTTTAGGCGCAAAGAAGAGACATAACAGAGTATTGAAGCTGGCGAAGGGCTACAGAGGAGCCCGTTCCAAACAGTATAGAGTGGCAAAGCAGTCCGTGATGAGAGCCCTTACCAGCTCTTATGCGGGAAGGAAGCAGAGAAAGAGACAGTTCAGACAGCTCTGGATCGCCAGGATCAATGCGGCGGCCAGGATGAACGGCCTGTCCTACAGCCGTTTCATGTACGGTCTTAAGGAAGCCGGCGTGGAGATGAACCGGAAGATCCTGGCTGACATGGCGGTCAATGACGCAGCAGGCTTTGCGAAGCTGGCGGAGGTTGCCAGAGAGAAGCTGGCCTGACAGATGCAGGCTCCGGCCTTTTGAAAGGCTGTTTCGTTCCGACAGAAAATATGTCGGAAAAAATGAAAAAAACACTTGCCAGAATGGAAAATTTGTGGTAAAGTATATGAGGATTTGGTTCTGAGAAAATTTCGGAACCAAATCAGATCGGAATGTGGCTCAGTTTGGTAGAGCGTTCGGTTAGGGACCGAGAGGCCGCAGGTTCGAATCCTGTCATTCCGACTTTGAAAGTGACTTTCGCAGTCACTTTTTTTGTGTGCCGGATTTTGCGCCGGCTCATCGTCAAAGAAAGCAGTTTCCCATATGGAAAAAGCGGGGGAATGATGATAAGATAACCCCGGAAGAAACGATCAGGAAAGCCGGCGGAGGCGCCGGGGAGGGTATTATGGAAAAGAAGCGGACCGGGGCGGTCACGGACCTGACCCAGGGAGTGATCTGGAGGCAGTTGGTTTTGTTTGCCCTGCCTTTTTTGTTTTCTAATTTGCTGCAGCAGTTTTACAGCACGGCGGATGCGGCCATTGTGGGCCAGAGTGTGGGGGCGGGGGCGCTGGCCGCCATCGGCTCCTGCGACAAGCTGGTGTTCCTTTTGATCAACCTGTTTGTGGGTGTCTCCACCGGGGCCAGCATAGCCGTTGCCCAGGCCTTCGGGCGAAAAAACGAGGACGAGCTGTCCCGCACGGTCCATTCCTCGGTGACGCTGGGGCTTTTGTCCGGGGCTTTTTTGACGGCGGCCGGGGTTTTGCTGGCTCCGAAGCTTCTGGTGGCCATGAACACGCCGGACGACGTGCT
>CATJIW010000378.1 GCA_949740745.1 uncultured Lachnospiraceae bacterium
GGCCCCGGCGCCGGCTTCTTTCGCAGAAGCGTCCTGGGAACCCTTTGCTTCCTCTCCCTCCGGCGCCCCGCTGGTCAGCAGATTCAGCACATGTGATGTCTTATTTGTCTTTTTCGCCATTCTATCTTACCTCCTTCAGATGGATCGTCCCGGCGATCTCCTCCAGAAAATCCTGGTAATCCTGCACCGCCGACGAACGGGGACTGTATTCAAAAATACTTTCTCCATGGGCCGGCGCCTCTGCAATCGCAACGCCGTTTCGTATCTTAGTCTTAAAAACAATCGTCCCGATCTGATTTGCCAGCTGTCCCGCCATTTCCAGCACATCCCTCGCCAGAAGCGTGCGCCTGTTAAAGCGGGTCAGAAGAATCCCCATAACCTTAAGATCCGGGTTCAGGGAACCCTGCACCGATTCGATGGTCTCCTTTAACTGGGACAATCCCACCAGACTCATAATATCCGTACCCATGGGTATGATCAGAAAATCGGAAACCACATAGGCGTTCACCGTCAGCAGATTGAGCGCCGGCGGCGTATCGATAATCACATAGTCATACAGGCCGATAATCGGAGCCAGCGTGTTCTTGAGAATGCATTCCTTGTGCCCCGTAGCCACGTGCTCCACGCCGCTGCTCAGGGAAATGTCCGAAGGCAGGATGTCGCAGTACTGCGTCCTTCCCACCGCTTCCGCCGTCGTCACCTTTCCAAGAAGCGCATCCAGAACGGTGGGTGAATCAGAAGGCTCCAGGCCCAGGCAGAAGCCCAGGTTTCCCTGCGGATCCAGACCCCCTCCCAGGACCCTTTTCCCGGCGGCGGCAATTCCGGCTGCCAGCGCCGCCGAGGTGGTCGTCTTTCCGACGCCGCCCTTTTGATTTGAAACCGTGATGATAGTAGCCAAAATATACCCCCTCCGTATGATTTTAAAGGTCAGTTCCGAAAATCAGCCTTTCAAACGCCGGCTATGAATCACGCCTCTGTGTCAAATTTCGGCCGGAGCTCATTGAATTTCCCCAGCATCATATCCAAAAGGCCGACCAGATGTCCGATCTCCGGCTTGGCGATCTGTTCGTCCGCTCCCAGTTCCTTTCCCTTGATCCGCATCTGCTCGTCGATCAGCGAAGAGAAAATAATAACCGGAAGATGCCTGAGACGGGCATCGTCCTTGATTAACTTCGTCAGGCGGTGGCCGTCCATTTTAGGCATCTCAATATCTGTAATGACCAGATTGACCTTGTCGTACAGGTCGGAATCGTTTTTGATGGAATGCAGATAATCCCACGCTTCCTGCCCGTTGGAGAAATTGATCAGGTGGGTAAAGCCCGCCCGCTCCAGACAGTCGTCGATCATTTTCTGAAGAAGCATGGAATCCTCGGCGATCACGATAGGGCTGTCGCAGATGGGCCTTGCCCCAAGCTTTTCCACGTCCGAAACCTGGATCGTCGTCTCCGGAGCGATCTCCGCCACAATCTTCTCGAAATCCAGGATTGTCACCAGCTGGCCCTCGCACTGGGCGATGCCGGTGGCCACGCCCTCGTTGCCGTTGCTGATGGTCTTATCCGGCTTCTGGATATCTCCCCAGGAAATGCGGCTGATCCCCTCAATGCTCTCCACCCGGAACGCCACTGTCATCCGGTTGAAATTGGTAATGATAAACAGATCCTTTTCGCCGTGCTCTCTGTTCTCCCCGAAAAGGTAATACACCAGATTGATCACGGTAATCAGCTCTTCGCGGGGTTTGAAGATCCCTTCCACGGCCGGATGAGAATGAGGCATGGGCTTCACCTTCTCCGCCATAATGATCTCCTGCACCTTTGCCACGTTGATTCCGTAAAACTCTCCGCTTACGGAAAAACGCATGACTTCAATCTCATTTGTTCCCGATTCCAGCAGAATATTGCTTTTATTTTTCTCGACCATTTGCTCCCCTTCCTCTCTACAGGTA
>CATJIW010000379.1 GCA_949740745.1 uncultured Lachnospiraceae bacterium
CAGCCGAAACGGCCGGCGGGTCTGCAAAGGCCGGGCAGACGCTCCGAAGGGCCGCAGTCCGGATCAGCGACCGGGACGGGATCGTCTATGAGCTTGCGGCGGCTGTTCAGGTTCCGCGGACGGTGCCGGCATCCTGAACCGGAAATGCAGGCGGGAGTTTGAGATAGGGAGCGGTTTTATGAAACGGACAGAAAAGAATCGGAATTCTTCATTTGGCATGGGAGTGGGAGCGACCTCGATCCTGATGGTCTTTGTACTTTTGTGCCTGGTGGTTTTTGCCATGCTTTCTCTTGTGAATGCCAATGCGGATAAGAAGCTGAACGACCGGCTGGCAAACAGGACCAAAGCCTATTATGCGGCCTGTGACAAGGCGGAGACGCTTCTGGAGGATATGGACAGCCGTCTGGAGCAGCTTTATCTGGAGGAGCCGGAGGCGGACGCTTATTTAGAGGCGTGTCTTTCCTATCTGGACGGGGCGGGAGGCGTGGCAGCCCGCAGGGAGGACGGGACGGGAGTCCGTTTTTCTTTTTCGGTCATCATAAATGACGAGCAGCATCTGTCGGTGGTGGCGGATGTGCCGAAGGAGCCGGAGGCGGGAGGCCGTTATTACACGGTGAGGGCCTGGCAGACCATGGCAAGGCAGGCCTGGGAGCCGGATACGAAGCTTCCGGTCATGGAGTCGGAGATGCCGGAGCTTCTGATGCCGGAATGACAGGGGACCGGAAAACAGTTTGTTTTAGAAAGGGATGGGATCATGAAGAAAAAGCTGGAAATTTTGGACAGGCAGGAAGAGCTTTTATGGTTTGAGCAGTTCACCAACGACGAGGGCTGGAAGCTTGGCTGCTACATGGCGGAGCGGGCGAAAGAACGGGGGATCGCAATTGCTATCTGCATTCGTCTCAACAGCGGGTATACCCTGTTTCAGTACGGGCCCTGCGGCACCAGCATTCTGAACCAGAACTGGATGGACCGGAAATACAATACGGTAAAGCTTATGGACAGAAGCTCCCTGAAAAGCCTTTATGTTATGGGGGAGCGGGGACAGACCCTGGCGGACCACGGGCTGACGGAAGAACAGTGCGTGCTCTGCGGCGGAGGCTTTCCGATCCGGGTGAAGGGAGTGGGAAATATCGGCGCAGTAATGGTTTCGGCCCTTCCTCACGAGGAGGATCATGCCTTTATCATCGACTGCCTTTCCGGATATTTGGGGATCGAGGTGCCGAGGCTTACGCTTCCCTGAGTCTTTTTGGCTCAGGCGCTGCCGGCCGGAGGCGGTTTTTTGCCGTCTGACCTGCGGCTGCCCATGAAAATTGCCTGATTTCGCAGAGGAAACCAGGCAATTTCTTCAAGGAAGCCATTGTTTACAGCTTGGAATATCCGTATCCGTTTACGAAAGCGTCCAGCTTCTCCCCGTTTTTGCAGAAAGGACAGTTTTCAAATTCAAAGGCCTGATAGCCGGGAATGTCTCTGACGGTGAAGGCCGAGACAATGGGGAAGCCCTGGATCACGTCGACGGCGCTGAACAGGGAGCAGATGCCGGTGACGGTGCCGCCGTAGTAGCGGATGCACTCCAGGCTTCGGTTGATGGTCTGTCCGGTGGTGGTGGAGGCCAGAAGCAGGAGCACGTGCTTGTTTTTGATGGAAGGTGTCAGGTTGTCCCGGAAAATCATCTGGTTGTTGCTGTTGAACTCCGGCGTGATTACGTAAACGGTCTCATGGCTGTTGGTGGAGACAAAGTCGCGGGCCTCCAGCTCGGCCGCCATATAAGCGCCGACGACCTCGCAGCCGTCCATGCAGACGATGGTGTCGATGACAGTGGTGTTGACGATTTTGCCAACCAGGTTTTTGGCGGCGGCCGTGGCTTCGCTGCAC
>CATJIW010000380.1 GCA_949740745.1 uncultured Lachnospiraceae bacterium
CCTGTCTCCAGGAGTCTGGCTGTTGCGGCTTCAAACTCCTCTACGGTTGTTAACTTAAAGTCTCCCATTCATAAACCTCCTTAAAATTTAACCCGCCCGGAAAGACGGGCTTTTGTTCCCTAAGCGTGTAACAATTTTTCTACTGCCTGAACCAGAGCCGTCCGTACCGGAGAATCCTCCGGCAGGCCGACTGACGTGGGCTTCCCCTCGCAGTCCAGCTCATACACGTCCTCACTGTGGGGGACGACGCCGATCAGGTCAAGTCCCTGGTTTCCGATCTCCTCCCGAATGCCGTCGTTTAATTCTCCCTTCGGCGCCCGGTTCACGATCAGCCCCATGACCTTCGGATTTAATTTACATTCTTTCACCAGCTCCGCGATCCTGCCGACGGCCTGAATACCTCTTCTGGAGCAGTCGCTCACCAGAACGACCGCGTCCACGCGGGGAAGGATCCCCCGGCTGATGTGCTCCATCCCTGCCTCGTTATCCACGACGATGTACCGGTACTGTCCGGAAAGCCTGGCGACCTGGGCTGTCAGAAGCCCGTTCACATAACAGTAACAGCCGGAGCCCTGCGTCCGCCCCATCACCAGCAGATCATAATCATCCTCCTCCACCAGTGCGGAATTAAACCGGAACGCCGCATAGTCCTGCTTGGACATGCCGGCCGGAATAGGACTTGGATCCGTCATCTCCGCCCTGGCAATCTCCTCCCGGATATCTCCGAGGGTCGCTTCCACTTCCACGCCCAGTACTTCATTCAGGTTGGAATTGGCATCTGCGTCCACGGCCAGGATCGGTCCCGTCTCCTTCTCGCAAAGATACTGGATCAAAAGGCCGGTTAGGGTCGTCTTGCCGACGCCGCCCTTGCCTGCAACTGCAATCGTATAGGCCACTTGAAAGCCCTCCTTTATGTCACAAAAATTTCGGTTGATGGTCCCTGTATCTCCCCCGGTCCGTCACGCGTCTTCGCCACCGGCTCAGTCCGCTGCCCTGCCATGCCCCGCCCCCTCTCCCCGGCAAATGCCCGGCACAATCAATCGGTACAGCGGATCTTGACCACACTGCCGGCCAGATCCACCTCGGTCAGGCTTCCCTGCACCTTCATTTCCTTACCGATGATGTCAAATAAAGTGATCATATCTCCGTCAATGAGGATCCTGCTCACATTTTTCAAAAGAAGCGTTTCATCCTCTTCCTGTTTCTTTCCGTAAACTGCCGCAAGACACATGGTTTTCCACCTCCCTGCCGTCTGTCACTGAATACTGCCGTTTCTGTCCCCCATCACTGCTTCAGCAAAGAAAGGGCGACGCTTAAGCGCACATTTCCGCTTTCAAACTCGGAAACCGCCTTGTCAAGCTGCTCTGCCGCCTCGGCTTTCCCCTGCTCCTTAAGCTTCTTCGCAAGCTCCGCAAGCTCCAGGGCATGATGCCTGTTATGGTCGGCCATATAGGTGACCAGGGCGACGGTCTCCGCCTCTGCGTCGGCGCATCCGCCGCAGCCTGCGCATCCCTCTCCGTGGCAATGGTCCTGTCCGTGCTCATGGGAATGGGCGTGTCCATGGCCCTCTCCATGCTCATGCTGATGGTTTTCTTCCTCGCCTTCTCTGTGAACATGTTCGTGAGAATGTTCGATCGTATGGGTGTGAGAATGTGTATGATGGCTGTGGATCACGTTCCCATGTTCGTCCGTAACGACGTGCATGCTGCAGCCTCCTTTCCGTTTGTCCGGTACTGGTCAAAATTCTGTTAATTTTTTAATTATATCTATCTTATTATACATGCTCTGGTAATATTAATCAAGGGCATTTCCCTTTTTTTAGGGGATTTTTGACAATGTTCACAAAAAAATA
>CATJIW010000381.1 GCA_949740745.1 uncultured Lachnospiraceae bacterium
AAAAAAAATCCCTGTCCGCCCCCGCCGTAAATATGAAAGTGCAAAAGGGATCCCGATTATATGCGTCCACCGACTCCTCATTGGTGCTCAGCCAGTCATTTCCGGTCCGGGGCTCCCTGATCCTTTTATTGTTGCCGCCAAGCGTCAGCCGGTAAAGAAGCCTGCTCCGGTAACGTCTCCCCCGCACCCGGCAGATCATCCCGGCCAAAAGCTTCCCGAAAGCCACCAGAGGAAGCCCCATAAACCCGGTTCCCATGATAATGGCCCCCTCCACCTTCCGGCTGTACCTGGTCAGATACTTTCTCGTAAAAAAGGATCCCATACTGTGCCCCATGATCACAAGGGGCGCACCGGGCCACCTCTCCCGTCCTGCGCAGGTAACCCGGTACATGTCGGCAATGACGCGCTTATCCCCGTCTCTTTCGGCAAAATATCCCAGATCATCCCCGATGGCCGCCGTCTTCCCATGCCCCAGATGGTCATGGCCGATCACGGCGTACCCCCGTTCTGCCAGAAAACAGGCAAACTCCTCATACCGCTCCACGTATTCTACCATGCCGTGGACGATCTGAAGCACGGCTTTCACCTGCCCCTTCTCCGGCTGCCAGGAAACGCAGTGAAGCCTCTGCCCCCTCTCCTCTGATTCCAGATAGAATTCCTCTTTCTTGATTGTTCCGCTCATTTGTCCCGTCTCCATTCCGGCGGCCTTTTGCTCTTTCACCGCCGCCTTCCTTCAGTATGGTTCCATTTTAATATGGAACCATTCCTCTGGCAAGCCGCCTCTTTTATTTTTCTGCAACATTTTCTGAATTTCCGTACACTATATATACGAAACTTTTATCAATCCTGTTTTTCTGGCCGAAACAGAACGGACCAGCAGAGTATGGAGGAACCAATATGAGAAAACATAAGATCACGAAAACCATGACCGTTTTTCTGGCCGCCCTTGTATTTTTAAGCGGCTGCGGAGAGAAGCCCGCTCCCGAAGAAAGCCAGGAAACCAAACAGACACAGGCACAGACTGAACAGCAGACGCAGCCTGCAGAAACCGGAACCGCAGAAGAAACAGGCTCTGCCTCCCCGGCCGCCCTGCGGATGGGTCCTGGAGGGACAAAGGATTACGGCATCCCGGAGGAAGGCGTGATCCGGGCCATGACCCTTGCGGATGCCCAGGGAAACCTTTATTATGTAGATGTCAATTCAGGGACCTTCTTCACCGCCCCCATTCCCGATGACCTTAAGGATGCCGAAGGGAATCCCTTAAGCGCCGGCGAAATAACGGCCGGCTGCGTGGTAGACCTCTACGGAAACGGCATGATGCTGGAAAGCTATCCCGGCCAGTACCCCGGCGTCTCCAAAATGGTCCTGATCGAAAAAGGAACGGCCGAAGATGCCCTTCCGTATCAGTACCTGGTAGATGAGATCACCATGCCGGCAGACCCCTCCGAGCCGCCTTCCATGAATATGGAATACCGGACAGACCTGGCCGCCGTCACGGCCATCCTGACCCGCGGCAGTTACCAATGGAGCTATACGGACGAAAACGGAGAGGTTCAGCATACGATTGCCGACGGCTCTCACATCCTGGCATGGCCGGAGTTAAACGACATCCGTATGGATGAATCCATAGCCAACGGCCTGCCGCTTACTCTGACCGCCACTTACAAACCCCAGTCCGTCACTGTCACCCGGTTCCCCTTAGACGCCTGGCACAGGGATTCCGCCGCAGAAGCGGAGATTCTTCCCGGCGAAGCCGTGGAGGTTCAGGATTCGGACGGAGGCTGGGTCATGACTGCAGAAGCCGGATACGTCTACCTGGTCGAGGCAGCGTGGGAAGAAGGACAGGCGGAATTCGGATTCTACACCGCATTCTACGCCGAATAAAACGCTCCGTCCTCCCCCTCGGCCCAAAGCGGGAAAAGCAAAAGCTCCAAAGCCCTGCCGGAAATCGGACTAGGAAAGCCGGAGGATCCATGATATACTAAAAAGTATCACAGCAGAGAAACGAGGGATCATCATGGATAAAAAACGGATCGTGGCTGCCCTTGGCAGAAATGCCTTCGGCATCCTGTTTCCTGATCAGAAGAAAGCCGTGGCAAAAGCGGCGTGCGCCATCGCCGACCTCATAGAAGACAAATATCAGGTCGCCGTCACCTTCAGCAACGGACCGCAGGTCGGCATGCTCCACACGGCCATGACCGAGTTTGCCCGCCTTTCGCCGGAATACACGGTCGCGCCCATGTCGGTCTGCGGCGCCCTGAGCCAGGGATACATCGGCTATGACCTGCAAAATGCCATCCGGACAGAGCTTTTAAACCGGGGCATCTTCAAACCGGTATCCACCATTATCACCCAGGTGCGGGTCGACCCCTTTGACGAGGCATTCAGCGAGCCCACCAAGGTCATCGGCCGTTACATGAGCGAAGACGAGGCCCGGGCCGAAACCCCCAAGGGCAATTACGTCATAAAAGAAGAAGGCGGATACCGCAGGATCGTGGCCGCCCCGAAGCCCGTCGACATTTACGAAATCGACGCCATACGGGCACTCCTGGATGCGGATCAGCTCGTCATTGCCGGAGGCGGCGGCGGAATCCCCGTGCTTCAGCAGGGCACCCGCCTGAAAGGCGCCAGCGCCGTGATCGAAAAGGATCTGACGGCCGCCCGCATGGCCGACATGGTGGATGCAGACGCCCTTCTCTTCCTCACCGGGACAGAAAAAGCCGCCCTCCACTACGGCCAGCCGGGGGAAACCTTCTTAGACAGGCTCTCCGCCGCCCAGGCCCGCACATACATGGAGCAGGGACATTTTGAAGCCGGCTCCATGCTTCCCAAAATCGAAGCCGCCGTAGAATTTGTCTCCGCAAAGCCCGGAAGAAAAGCTGTCATCACGGACCTTGCCAGGGCAAAGGAGGCCATGGCCGGAAAAACGGGAACGTTAATCACGGCAGAATAAGCTTCGGCACGGACGAGCCTTCCTTCGAGCCTTCCTTTCCGAAAACAGGTATTCCTCTTAAATAATCGTTCTTTAAAGCGGTCATTGGGAAACTGCGGCCGATCCGGCCGCGCTGCCTGAAGTGTGGTTTCAGTCTAACAGACGCATTTTGCATTGTCAATAAACATTCTCTTAAAATTTTGTATTTGTTTCGAATCGATTTCTAAACAAACAATAAAATCAAAAGCCCCTCCGCCAGACCCTTGCGATACGGTCCGGCGGAGGGGTTTTCCGATTCCTTACGGCATGGGAATGCCCCTTATAAGCTCCGGCTCCATGAAAATTCAAAAGCGTCCCGGAGAAAAACGCAGGACAGATTCATGCAGGCCCTTTTTTCCTTTACTTTTCCCCGCAAACCTGAAAAATATAAAACTTCAGATAATAGGATTCTCCTGCGTCCCAGAGGATCGGATGATCCGGAGCCTGGGTCCGGTATTCCACCTGGCGCAGACGCTTATGCACGTTCCTGGCCGCCTGTCCGACTGTCTTCGTAAACAGCTCGTAATCCATGAAATGAGAGCAGGAGCAGGTTGCCAGATAACCTCCGTCCTTCACCAGCTTCATGGCCCGCAGGTTGATCTCCCGGTAGCCCTTGACCGCATTTTTAACGGAGCTCCTTGACTTGGTAAAGGCCGGAGGGTCCAGGATCACCACGTCAAATTTCTCCCCGTCCCGCTCCAGCTTTGGAAGCAGCCAGAACACGTCGGCGCAGGTAAATTCCACCCGGTCCGAAAGTCCGTTGAGGGCCGCATTTTCCCTGGCCAGCGCCACGCCGGATTCCGAAACGTCCACGCCCAGAACCCGGTCCGCCCCCGCCAGCCCCGCATTCAGGGCAAAGGAACCGGTATGGGTAAAGCAGTCCAATACCCTTGCGCCGGAGCAAAGCCTCTGTATGGCCCTCCGGTTGTATTTCTGATCCAGGAAAAACCCCGTCTTCTGCCCCTCCGCCACGTCCACCAGATAACGGACGCCGTTCTCCCTGATCTCCACCTTCGTCTCAAAAGGGGCTCCGAGAAAGCCTTTCGTCCGCTCCATGCCTTCCTGCTCCCGCACCTTTGCGTCGCTTCTCTCGTAAACGCCCCGGATCCGGATCCCGTCCTTTTCCATAAGCTCCTTCAGCATGTCAACGATCAGACCCTTGAACCGGTCGATCCCAAGGGCCAGAGACTGGACCACCAGCACGTCGGAAAACTTATCCACCACGATTCCCGGAAGGAAGTCCGCCTCCCCGAAGATCACCCGGCAGCTTTCCACGTCATCCATGACCCGCTTCCGGTATTCCCAGGCATCCCTTACCCGCAGGCGCAAAAACGCCTCATCCACCTCCTGATCCCCATTTCTCGTCATCATACGGACAAGGAGCCTGGATCTGCGGTTAAGAAACCCCCTGCCCAGAGGATAGCCGTCAAAATCATGGACCAGCACCAGATCTCCGTCGGAAACCCTCCCGGCCACGCTCTCCACCTCATTGTCATAAATCCAGGGGCCTCCGCATTTAAGCGCCCGTCCTCCCCCCTTTTTCAAGGTTACGATCCCAGTTTCCATTCTTCCCGTTCCTCCGTCTTCTGTCCGTCCTTTTTGTCTGCGTTTTTATCTGCCCTTTTCATACCCCTTCTCCGTCAAAGGCCGGAATAAAGCTCTCGCCGGCCGTCTCTCCCTCCTGAATAAAGCCGTTCTCCACGCCGAGGGAAAGGGCATAGTCCACAAGCCGTTCATACTCCCGCCTCGTCACCCTCCGGCCAAGCTCCGGAAAAGCCTCCCGGACCTGAGGAAGCGGAGTATACTGACTCAGCAGGCTCAGATAAACCTGATTTCCATAGGTCTCATACAGATATTTTACCACAGCCTTCCCATTTTTCAAATGGCCGGGAAGGAGAAGATGGCGGACGATTACGCCTTTTTTCATCATCCCCAATTCGTCAAAAACCGCCTTCCCCCGCATCTGCCTGACCATCTCCGAAAGCGCCGCCTTCGCCGCCTCCGGATAATCCGGCGCCCCGGAATACCGGGCGGCCGCTTCCCTGTCCATATATTTAAAATCCGTCAGATAGACGTCCACGATCCCGTCAAGCCGTTCCAGCGTCCCGGCCTTTTCATACCCGCCGCAGTTATAGACAACAGGGATCAAAAGCCCCTGCCCTCTGGCAGACTCCACCGCCGAAAGGATCTCCGGCGTATAATGGGTCGGCGTCACCAGGTTGACGTTGGCCGCCCCCGCCCCCTGCAGC
>CATJIW010000382.1 GCA_949740745.1 uncultured Lachnospiraceae bacterium
AAAACACGCCGATCATCTGCTCACGGAAACACTTCCGGCGGCCCCTTCCTGAATTTCCTTTCTCCCCTGATCCGACTTAAAACACATCAATCACCTGCTCACGGAAACAGTTCCCGCAGCCCCTTCCTGAATTTCCTTTCTCCCCTGATCCGACTTAAAACACACCGGTCATCTGCTCACGGAAACACTTCCGGCGGCCCCTTCCTGAACTTCCTTTCTTCCCTGATCCGACTTAAAACACACCGATCACTTGCTCACGGAAACACTTCCCGCCGCCCCTTCCTGGACTTCCTTTCTTCCCTGATCCGGCTTAACCTGCGCCGGTCATCTGCTCACGGAAACACTTCCCGCGGCCCCTTCCTGAATTTCTTTTCTCCCCTGATCCGACTTAACCTGCGCCGGTCATCTGCTCACGGCTTCCTTTCCCGCCGCCCCTCCCTGAACTTCCTTTTCTCCAATTCCGCACCAGCAAAAAACCGCCGTACAAGAAGGGTAAGGAGGCGAAGCTATGCAGGATTTATCCAATTCAAGGGATTGTGCCTTTGAAACCTTTATTACCAATCTCGGCAAATACAACAAGGGCTATTTAGTTGGTGAATGGGTCAAGTTCCCAATTACCAATGAGGAAATGCAGGAGGTTTTTAAGCGGATCGGCATTAACCGCCGCTATGAGGAATGGTTTATTACCGATTACGAGTGTCCCGATGCCCACATTTATGACCTGCTCGGAGAATACGAGAGTTTAAGTGAGCTCAACTATCTTGCGGGAAAGATTATGGAGCTTGACAAGAGCGAGGATTTTATGGACTGTGTCGATTATCTGTCGGGTGTAACGAGCGATTATGGCCTCGGCTATTACTGGATTGAGGAAAGCGGCGTGTTTACCGACAGTGGCTATGTGCGTTCAAATGGTGGGCGATTTGTTGACATCTACGACGGCAATATCAAGAATATCCCCAAAGAATACCGCATTCAAAGCCCGAATCTCTATGTTCGCACTCTTGGGAAAACGGAAAAAGATATAGAGCGCTGATTTGCATATTTGTTATTGTTTCCGCACTTGGGTATGATATATAATAAAAAAGGGCAAGGGCAAGGTTATGGACGGCGGTGGCGATATTTCTCTGACCACCGAAGAGCACGAAGTTTTAATCGAATATTTCCGACTGCGGTTCAGGCTCGACGACATGGAACGCCAGCGGTTATATTTCAGAGGATATACCGACTGTATTTCGTATCTGAAAAAGGTCGGAGCGCTAAATTGAATATTTCAGCATAAGCGGTACGGGATTTTCCTGTGCCGCTTTTTACATGGGCAAAATGCAATTCATAACCGAAAAAGAATTTGGAAACGAAAAGTTTTTACGAAATTTCAGCAAGAACCATTGAATACTCGAAACTTTTTGGATACACTAATAGTAAAGGAGGCGATAGTATGATCGTTAGACCCCATTATTTAGATTTACTGAAAACCTACCGTGATGTACCGCTGGTAAAAATCCTTGCGGGTATTCGCCGCTGCGGTAAATCTACAATTTTAGATATGTTACAGAATGATTTGATAAAAAGCGGCGTTCCCGCCGACCACATTATCGGTATGCGCTATACCTCAGAAGATTTTGACGACGGTATGACCGACAAGGATATGTATAACGGTATTAAAGAGAAAATGACAGACGGTGAGCGTTACTATCTTCTGCTTGACGAAGTGCAGGAAATCACAGGCTGGGAA
>CATJIW010000383.1 GCA_949740745.1 uncultured Lachnospiraceae bacterium
TCTTTACAAAGAAAGGAAATACTGGTATGATAGGAAGCGCGCCGGAAGCTGCCGGCGGGGAACGGAGGTTTTATGAAAAAAGAAGGTCATGTGATCACCTGTGTGCCGGCCGGGTCTCTGGGCGAGGAGCTGGAGCTTGCCCCCGGAGATATGCTTTTGGAAATTGACGGGCACAGGATCGAAGACATTTTCGATTACCAGTATTATATGGAAGAAGCTTACGTGGAGCTTCTGGTCCGGAAGGCGGACGGGGAGGAGTGGCTCCCGGAGGGGGAAAAGGACGAGGACGAGGACCTTGGCGTTACCTTCGAGAACGGACTGATGGACGAGTACCGTTCCTGCCGGAACAAGTGCCTGTTCTGCTTTATCGACCAGATGCCGCCCGGCATGCGAAAGACCCTGTATTTTAAGGATGACGACAGCCGTCTTTCCTTTCTGCAGGGCAATTATATTACCCTGACCAATATGAGTGACCGCGATATCGACCGGATCATTGCCTACCGCCTGGCGCCCATCAACGTGTCGGTCCATACCATGGACCCGTCTCTTCGGTGCAGGATGCTTCACAACCGGTTTGCGGGAAAGGCTCTTGAAAAGCTGGACCGGCTTTATGAAGCAGGGGTGGAGATGAACGGGCAGATCGTGCTCTGTAAGGGGGTCAATGACAGGGAGAAGCTGGATGAGACCATCGGGGCCCTGGGACGGTTCCTGCCCCATATGAAAAGCGTTTCCGTGGTTCCGGTGGGCCTTACCAGGTACCGGGAGGGGCTTTTTCCTCTGGAGCCGCTCTCCAAAGAGGACATGGAGGATGCCGTTGACCGGATCGAAGGGTGGCAGAAGCGTTTTGTCCGGGAGTCCGGCTGTCATTTTGTCCATGCCAGCGACGAATTTTACCTGATGACGGGACGTCCCCTGCCGGAGGAAGAACGGTATGACGGATACCTGCAGCTGGAAAACGGCGTGGGGATGCTCAGGCTCCTGGAGACAGAGGTGGAGGAGGCGCTCCTTGAGGAATGTCCGGGGGAGATCCGTCCCAGGAAGCTTTCGATTGCGACGGGGGAGCTGGCGGCGCCCTTTATCAGGAGGCTGGCCCAAAAGGTATGCGGACAGGTTCCGGGGCTTTCGGTGTCGGTTTATGCCGTGAAGAACCGGTTTTTCGGGGAGCGGATCACGGTGTCCGGCCTGATTACGGGGCAGGATCTGATCGAGGAGCTGAAGGGAAAGGAGCTGGGAGAGCGGCTTCTTCTTCCCGTCAACATGTTTAAGAGCGGGGAAACGGTCTTTTTGGACGAAATTTCTTTAAAAGAAGCAGAATCTGTTTTACAAACGGAGGCAGATGTTGTAAAATCAAGCGGATGGGACTTTGTGGACGCCCTGCGGGGCGTCGGAAAGGCCGGCGGGCCGGAAAGCGGCAGAGGCGCAGACAGCAGAAGCAGATGCCGGCCTTATGAAGGAGTGAATGGATGAGTAAACCGATCGTGGCCATTGTGGGCCGCCCAAATGTAGGAAAATCGACGCTGTTCAACGTGCTGGCGGGAGACAGGATCTCCATTGTGAAGGACACGCCCGGCGTGACCAGGGACCGGATTTATGCGGACTGTACCTGGCTGAATTACAGCTTTACCCTGATCGACACGGGAGGGATCGAGCCGGATGCCAAAGA
>CATJIW010000384.1 GCA_949740745.1 uncultured Lachnospiraceae bacterium
CCATGACCGCCGCAGCCGCCTTCACCATGATCATGGCCGCCGCAGACATGGCCCGCTCCGTGATGGCTGCACATAGCATCCGGATCATAGGCCAGGGAGCCGGCCAGGAAGGATTCCACCTGGGCGTCGGCATCTCCTGCCGCACCGGGAAAGAGACGGATCCCCGCCTCGGCCAGGGCGTTCCTTGCGCCGCCTCCGATGTTGCCGCAGATCAGGATTTCTACGCCCTGCTCTTTTAAAAACCCGGCCAGGGCGCCATGTCCCGTCCCATTGGTGTCCACAACCCCGGAAGACAGGATTTTTCCGTCCTGCGCCTCATAAATCTTGAACTGCTCCGTATGCCCGAAATGTCCGAAAATCTGTCCGTTTTCATAGGTAACCGCAATCTTCATAAATCGTTCTCCTTTCGCCTGTCCCTCTCCCATCTCCGCCAGACGGTAGCTTCCCCCTTCAATCTGAAGGCAGGCGCCCTCCACCAGAAACCGGGCCATCTTTTTCCTGGCCTCCGCATAAAGGGCCTGTACCGTGGCCCTGCCCACGCCCATCCGCGCTGCGCAGCTTTCCTGGGTAAGCCCTTCGTAATCCATAAGCCGCAGAACCTCGTATTCTTCTACATTTAAAATGATCCTGCTTCTTCCGGCTTCACCGGCCCGGCCCTTCCCGCCGTCCCGGCGCGCCTGTTCTGCGGATAACGTCTCTGATCCGGCAGGCCGGAAGCTCCGGAACCTGGGCATCCGGCTGACGCATTTGCATTTGCTTGGTCTTGGCATGGGAGATCCCTTCTTTTCGTATTTGTTCTGCCCGTAATTGATCTGCGCACAGTCAGGCCGTCCCGCCCGTTTCCTTCCAGGCATTTTGTTTCCGCCGGCACATAATTGACATATGCTTATAAACAGTTTACTCTGATTATCAGCATATGTCAATATAGAAAAAACCAAATTGACTGCGGGCCCCGGATCTCATTATCCCCGGATCTGGCTCACGCTTTTCACGATATTGTGACGGATGGGGACCCAGGTGACTCTTTGAAACAGGGCCGCCACCGCAATGGGAATATAGGTGAAGATAAAGACCGGGAAGGTAAACATATAAAGCAGTTTTTTTCCTGCCCTGCAGTGAATCTGCCTCCATTCGCTGACGGTCGTCACCAGACCGAAGAAAAACAGGGACAGATAGATGCCAGACAGATTTCCCCCCATAGCCGCCAGAGTCATTCCCGTCCATTCCGGCTTCCCGGCAATCACTCCTGCCAAAGCGAAGCTTCCGTTGCCCAGAAGGGTCAGCAATGTCAAAAGGGTGGCCGGAGCCACCGTCATCAGCATGTCATAGCTGGAAAAGCGACGTTCCTTCACGGCGCTGCGTACCAGCTCCCCTCCGTATTTCCCAAACACCTGATAAAAGCCTTTGGTCCATCGGAGCCGCTGATACCAGGACTCCCGGAAATTCACCGGCTGTTCGTCGTACAGCACCGCCTTTTCGCAGTAACCGATCACCTCTCCCTGGATGGCGTTGTCCACGGAAAACTCAATGTCCTCGGTAAGAAGATGGTGCTTCCAGCCGTTGTTGGCCCGCACAACCCCGGAAGACATCAGAAACCCCGTTCCGGAAATGGCACAGCTTGTTCCGCACTGCATCCTCGCCCCGTTCAGGTATTTCGATTCCCGGAGGAACCAGAGGGCATAACCGGCAGAAATCCAGTTGGAGCCGTAATTCTTGGAATTCCGGTAGCTGGTCACCACCTGGTACCCCTTTGCAAATACTTTGTTCATTTCTCTCATGTAAGTCTCATCCAGCACATTATCTGCATCCAGCACCAGATAGCCGTCGTAAGCCTCGATCCCGGTCATGGTCTCGATCTGAGAAAACAGGTAATTGAGGGCGTAGCCCTTTCCCACCTGCACCCGGTCGAAGCGCTCGAACACGACGGCCCTGTGATTCCTCGCCACCTGCGCCGTATTGTCCGTACAGTTGTCTGCCACCACGTAAATATCCAGAAGCTCCGGCGGATACTCCTGCTTCCGAATGCTCTCCAGAAGCTCCCCGATCACCGCACTTTCGTTCCGCGCAGAAATTACCACCGCATAACGAAGGGGCTTCGCCGCCCCGAATTCCTTTGTCCGGAAAAACCACCGGACAAACACGTAAACGATCTGATAAAAATAAGAAAGACCGAGTATCACCATCACCGCAAAATTAAAGCCTCGAATCCATTCCGTCATAAGCTGTCCATTCCTTTCCTGTCATTCCATCCTCCGCTTTTGTTCCGGCTTTTTCATCCCCGCCCGTCTTCTTATTCCTCCCCGCCTGTTTTCTTTTCCGGCTCTGCCTTTTTTCGGCTCCGTCCGCTCCTCCCCCTCGTCCTCTGCCAGTATACGAAAAAGGTTATGTCCATTATGTGTCCAAAGTTTTAAAATTTCCTTGCCGCCTTCTGCCCTTTCTTAATAATTTTTCCCCAAAATATAAAGATTCCATGCAGGTTCCTGCCAAACCATGCATGAAATCTTTGTTCTCCGGCCCTTCCGCCTTTCTGCGCCATATACTTTTTCTTAAGATTTCTTTGACCGCTCAATTCTCCGCGAAAATGTATTCGAGAAGGGCCTCGCACCCTTCCGCCACATCCTCATAAGTCACATCAAAGTTCCCCGTGTACCACGGATCCGCAATGTCTCTGGGCCGCCCTCCGAAATCCAGCAGCCGCCAGACCTTGTGCGCCTCGTCCTCCTCCGGCCTCATGCCCAGAACCCGAAACATATTGGTAAGATTATGCTTCTCCATCCCGATCAGATAATCCCAGGCTTCATAATCGCCCTTCTCCATCCTCCTGGCCCGATGATTCCCCACAGGAATCCCGCAGGAGCGAAGCTTATTCCTGGTGCCGTGATGGACTCCGTTCCCAATTTCCTCATAGCTGGTCGCCGCCGAATCGATCACAAACATGTCCGACAGGCCCCGCCTGTTGACCATGTCCTGTAAAACATACTGAGCCATCGGAGAACGGCAAATGTTGCCGTGGCAAATAAAAAGTATTTTTATCATTTTTCCATAACTCCTTATATATTCTGTATTTCTTCTCAAATGCTTGATTTTACAGGTTTTTTCGACTGTTCCTACGTTCTATGTTTCCAAAGTATTTTCTCAAATCGTTTCAAACTTTCTCATATTTGTCCCTGCAAAATTGGAAAATACGTTGGTAAAGTAAACGGTGATGTTGTATCATTTTGGTTGACACCTAATACACAAGGATTTGA
>CATJIW010000385.1 GCA_949740745.1 uncultured Lachnospiraceae bacterium
CCGCCACAAGGGAGCTTTTATTCAGTGTGCAGAAGATTGCCCAGACCCAGAAGATCACCGACAGCGGGCTGGAGGACCGGGATATCATCGCCTATGCGGCGGACGGCCCGGACGCGGTGGTGCAGATCTTCTTCATGAGGGAGGGGAAGCTGATTGGCCGGGACAATTTCCATCTGGTCGTCGGGGAGGGCGACGGCCCGGCGACGCTTATGACAAATTTTGTCAAGCAGTTTTATGCGGGAACGCCCTTTATCCCCAAATCGCTGATGCTCCAGCACGACGTGGAAGAAAGCGAGCGGGAGCTTTTGGAGCAGTGGCTCTCAAAAAAACGGGGGCAGAAGGTTTCCATCCATGTGCCCAAAAAAGGCGAGAAGGCCAGGCTTATGGAGATGGCGGAAAAAAATGCCAGCATAATACTGAAGCAGGACAGGGAAAAAATAAAGAAAGAGGAACAGCGCACCGTCGGCGCCGTGAGGGAGCTGGAAGAGATTCTCGGGCTTTCCGGCCTTGTCCGGATGGAAGCCTTTGACATTTCCAATATCAGCGGCTTTCAGTCGGTGGGCTCCATGGTGGTCTATGAGAACGGCCGCCCGAAACGGACCGATTACCGGAAATTCCGGATCCGGACCGTGGAAGGCCCCAACGATTATGCGTCCATGGAGGAGGTGCTTACCAGGAGGTTCCTCCATGGAAAAGAAGAAAAAGAAGGGATCCGCCAGACCGGCGGCTTTGACCGGTTTCCCGACATCCTGATGATGGACGGCGGAAAAGGGCAGGTTTCTGTGGCAAAGCAGGTTCTGGAGAAGCTGGGCCTTTCCATCCCGGTCTGCGGCATGGTGAAGGACGATGCCCACCGGACCAGAGCGCTTTATTTTGAAGGGAGGGAGCTTCCTTTGGACCGGAGGGGCGAGGGCTTTAAGCTGCTTACCAGGATTCAGGACGAAGCCCATCGGTTTGCCGTCGAATATCACAGGAGCCTCCGGGGAAAGGATCAGGTTCATTCCGTCCTGGAGGACATTAAGGATATCGGACCGGCCAGGAGAAAGGAGCTTATGCGGGCCTTCGGAACCATGGAAAAGCTTCGAAGCGCCGGCATGGAGGAGCTTATGCAGGTGCCCCGGATGAACGGGCAGGCCGCCAGGTCGGTATATGAGTTTTTCCATAAAAACGATTCCTGAGCTGCCGTATTTTCTTCCGTGCCGCTTGTAAAGAACAGGCGGCCGCCTGTCCTGAAGAAAATGAGGAAAGGGCAGGGAACCGGAATTTAACTTGCGCTTCCACCGCTCCTGTGTTAGTATATAGGGAAAACGGCCGAACGGCCATGGGGACCCCGGAGGCGGGGAGCCGGACTATGGCAGGCGCGCATTGGGGAGAGGGAGGAACCGTATGAACAGCACACCGGTGGTAAAACTGAAAAAATTTATTGATACCCTGGGACTTGAGAACCTGACGCCGGAGATCGATATTTCACAGATCAAGATCGTCCATCCGGACATTAACCGGCCGGCGCTCCAGCTGGCGGGATTTTTCGACCATTTCAGTCATGAGCGGGTCCAGATCATCGGCAACGTGGAGCACGCCTATACCTGCAGCATGTGCAGGGACGCAAAGTTAAACACATACGGTGAGATCTTCCGGCATAAGATTCCCTGTCTGGC
>CATJIW010000386.1 GCA_949740745.1 uncultured Lachnospiraceae bacterium
CCACGGTGTCGTAAAGCTCTTCTACGGAAGCGCCGGTCACGCCCAGAACCACGCCCGCATCCGTCGCCAGCTTGCTCATGGCCTCGTAGTTGGAAGCGTCAGCCGCATTTAAGATCGGCTTCTTGTCCTTGCAGACATCCAGAGCCGCCTTTGCGCAGGCCTCGTCCTTTACGTTTAAGATCAGGGCTCTTCCGGCGCCGTCCGCCTTCTTCACCAGTGCGGCGTAAGCATCGGGAGAAGCTCCTTCCCCGCAGGCCACGGCAACAAATTCCACGTACATCCGGTCGCCGATCCGGTCATAGTCGACAGCCGCCACGGAAGCGAGCCTTGCTTCTACGGCCGCATCGTCCATGCAGGTGCACACGGAAGCTGCATATCTGGTCTTATTGACAAAGGTCTTCTCATGACGGAAGAGAACCGTCTCGCCGCCAAGTGCAAATTCCTTTTCTGTATCATTCTTATTGTCGGCAAAGGCCTTGAAGCCTGCCTTGATGGTCTTCATGGGCGGTGCAGACGCCTCAGAAAGAGTCGCTACCGCCTCCTCACTCATATGAGGGCACTGATCGATGGTCATTGCGCCCTGCGCCACCTTCATGGAGAATGCCATACAGGTGGGGCAACCGCATTCCTTGCAGTTTTTCTTAGGTGTCAGTTTAAAAATCTGAATACCGGTTAATGCCATTGTTTTCTCCTCCTGTCCGTATTAGCTTAATGCGCCGATCAACTTGGAAACCGTTGCAACCGAAGTGGGATGCTTCAGGATCACGGCGTCAGAGCCGCAGGCCAGACATGCAACCGCAGTCTCGATCTCCATGTCAATTGCTCTCTCCACAACGCATCCCCATCCGGGAGCGTCCTCTTCCGTGGCCACAGATTCTTTCACAGACCAGGTTTCGGATGCCACAGGAGTGATGATAGGCATCAGCAGAGAATCGTCATTCTGTCCCAGAGCGGCAGCCTTTACCCGGTCCAGAGTAGAGATCAGGTAATCGAAGCCGTAACCTGCGGCAGAAGAACCGACGTTCATAACCACCTTGCCGGAATCCACGCCAAGCTGCTTAAGCAGCACGTTCAGCTGCTTCGCCAGGTTGATATCCACGGCAGACTCTGCGCCGACCAGCTGATTGTAAGCAAGTCCGGCGGCAGCGCCGATGTTCTTGTAATTTTCTTCCTTTGCGGACAGTAAGAGTACATTCTTTCCCTGAAGGGCCTCGGCAACCTTGGAAAGCAGCTCCGCATCCTTCTCCACGTTCTTGCAGCCTTCCACTACAAGCGGGAAATCAACGGCATCTGCCACTTCCTTCGCAACGGCAACCAGCTCCTCAACCGGACGGTTCTCGCCGTTGGGGTCTCCGCCCTCTAATCTCAGGCAAAGGAAATCAACGCCTTCCAGGGTGACAGCCTTCTTTGCCATGTCTGCCACAGTCTCACAGCCTGCATAGACTTCCTTGATGCAGTCGGGCTCATGGGCAAGTCCCAGGTCGGAGATTTCGATACCGATCTTCGCCGTGTTGGCTGTCGGAGCGTCAAAGCTGTAGAAAGGAAGAGTGTTTCCGCCTCCCAGTTTTGTAGTCTTGTCGCCGGTTCCGACTTCAACGGTGCGAATGGTTGCGTTGAATTTCTGTAATTTCTTTGTAAACGGCATTTCCTACTCG
>CATJIW010000387.1 GCA_949740745.1 uncultured Lachnospiraceae bacterium
CAGAAGCCGCTCGGGAAAGAGTCCCTCCCGGTTTCCCCGGTCCTGCCTCTGCGGCGCAAAGGGCTTTTCCCGGAAATACTGCCAGGGATATTCGATGAATTTTTGAGTTATTTATTTCCGGAAGCAGGAAGAACAGGAGATTGCGAAACTCAAAATGGGGGAGCGTTCTGGCAGTATGTCCGTTCAGAGCCTGCGGCGTAAAGGGCTTATACCGGAGATACTGCCGGAATATTCGATGAATTTTTGAGTCTTTTATTTCCGGAAGCAGGGGGAAAGAGAAAGGAGAGGAAAGCATGGATATGAAAAAATATAAGATTGGCACGGCTGAAAACCGGGCGTTTCTGAAGGAAATCTGCGAAGGGCTTCTGGAGTTTGGCCGGAGGTTCCCGGCGCCGGGAGGGAGCGCCTATTATCTCAGGGAGGACGGGGAGCCCTGGAAGGAGAAAAACCGGGAGGTTTATGAGACCTGCCGGATGGCCCATGTCTATGCCATCGGAGAATTCCTTGGGTTTCCGGGCGGAAAGGAGCTGACAGAGGCTGCCGTCCGGGCCCTTCGGGGAGAGATGAAGGACAAGGAAAACGGGGGCTGGTACGCAGGCCTTGACGCAGAGGATGCCCCCCTTCCCGGAAAGCTCTGCTACGCCCATGCCTTCGTGATCCTGGGAGCTTCTTCGGCGGTGCTGGCCGGAGTGGACGGGGCCGGTGAGCTTCTCCGGGAGGCCGTCGAGGTCTATGACCGCTACTTCTGGAATGAGGAAGAGGGGCTTTCCTGCGACACCTGGAACACGGAATTTACGGTCCGGGACGATTACCGGGGCCTGAATGCAAACATGCATACGGTGGAGGCGTTCCTGGCGGCGGCGGACGTTCTGGAGGACGAGACCTACCGGGTCCGGGCGGGCCGGATCATTAAGAGCGTGGTTTCCTGGGCGGAGAAGAACTGCTGGAGGATCCCGGAGCATTATACGAAGGAATGGGTTCCGGACCTTGACTGCAACCGTGAGCGGCCGGACGATCCCTTCAAGCCTTACGGAGCGACGCCTGGCCACGGGCTTGAGTGGTCCAGGCTGATTACCCAGTGGGCTCTTTCCTCTTATAAGGAGAAAACGGAGGCGGCGCCCTATATCGAGGCTGCAAAGAATCTGTACCACAGGGCGGTTTCCGACGGCTGGAATGCGGACGGGGCGCCGGGAGTCGTCTATACGACGGGCTGGGACGGAAAGCCGGTGGTCCATGACCGGATGCACTGGACTCTGGCGGAGGCCATTAACACGGCGGCAGTCCTTTACAGGGTGACGGGCGAGGCCCGGTATGCGGCGGATTATGCGGAATTTATGAGATATCTGGACGAGACCGTGCTGGATCATGAGAACGGCTCCTGGTTCCATCAGCTTGACCGGGAAAATCATGTGGCCGGCACCGTGTGGCCCGGCAAGCCGGATCTTTACCATGCGCTGCAGGCGTCTCTGATCCCTTATTATGCGCCGGAGGTTTCCATCGCCCTCGCCGTGAAACGCAGGCAGGAAATATAAAATTTAATTTCAGCATTTTGGGTGCTGGGGGAAGTACGGAAGAAAAGCCGGTTCTTTTCACGCCGAAACACGCTTCCG
>CATJIW010000388.1 GCA_949740745.1 uncultured Lachnospiraceae bacterium
GAAAAGCTATGCGGGAGGGGAAGAAGGGGCGGCAGAGGAAACGGCGGCAGAAAACGCACTGATCACGCAGGAAGCGGACGCACAAGAGGCGGCAGGAGATGCGGCAGAAGATAAAATGCGGGGGAAGCTATGCGGAGCGAACAGGAGACAAACAGGGCGATCGAGCAATATTCGGACATGGTCCGGCGGCTCTGCATGATCCATCTGAAAAATTATCATGATACGCAGGACATATTTCAAACCGTGTTTTTGAAATATGTCCTGAGCTCTGTCGCCTTTGAAAACGAGGAGCATGAAAAAGCATGGCTGATCCGCATAACCATAAACGCCTGCAAGGATCTGCTGAAAAGCTTTTTCCGCACCCATGTCGTCCCGATCGAGGAATTAATCGAGGCTCCCGCCTTACCTGAGCCGCGCCACACAGAGGTTTTAGAAGCGGTGCTGTCCCTGCCCCCCAAGTACAGGAACGTCGTATACCTCCATTTTTACGAAGGCTATACGGCCCCGGAAATCGGAAAGATCCTTGGTAAAAACGTAAACACTGTTTATACCCGCCTGACACGTTCCAAAAACATGCTGCGGGAGAAGCTGGGAGGCGAAGGATATGAATAACAGGCTGAAACAGGCATTTGACAGCATACAGGCCGAGGCCGGATTAAAAGAACAGACAAAAGCCTATATTGCCGGCAGAATCCATAATCCGGAGACCCGGAAAAAAAGCACATACAGAAGGCTTCTTCCCGTTATGGCCTGTCTGTTCCTGCTGGCGGCCGGTTTTGGCGGATACCGGCTCTATTTTACGCAGACATCCATAATCAGCATCGACGTCAATCCGTCCATGGAACTGAATATCAACCGGTTTGGCAGGGTGATCTCTGTCAGCGGCTTTAATGAAGACGGCCGCCGGCTGGCGGACAAGGTGGACATCCGTTTCATGGACTATGTAAGCGCCGTTGACGAAATCCTAAGCACGAACAGCATCGCCCTGTATCTGAGCCGGGACGAAATGGTATCCATTTCCGTCGTGGGCCGGGATGAACGGGAAAGCCGGAAAATGCTTGCGGATATTGAAGCATGCTTTCCGGACAAAAAAAACGTCTGCTGTTACATGGGCAGCTTTGACGAGGCGGACGCAGCGCATCTGGCCGGGCTGTCTTTCGGAAAATACTGCGCATTTCTGGAATTGCAGGAGGTGGACCCGGATGTTACGGCCGACGACGTAAAAGGGCTTACCATGCGGCAGATCCGGGAACGGATCGGCGCCTGCGGCGGAGGGACCTGCGGCGAAAACACCGGGGAGTGCGGATACGGACGGGGCCACAGGCACAGACGCAGAACCGGCCGATAGGTCAGGCTCCCCGGCCCTTTTCCAGGGTCCGAAACGCAGGATTTTGAAAACTGCACACACAGCGTTGACATGCCTTTCTCAACATGATAGACTCGTGAAAAAGAGAAAGGGGTTATTTTATGTCGAAAACAGGAATTCTGGCCGTGAGCTTCGGCACCAGCTATCCGGATGCGCTGGTGAAAAACATTCAGGCCATTGAAGATGCCGTCGGAAGCGCATTTCCCGGCCTTCCCGTGCGCCGTGCCTTTACCAGCGGCATGATTATAAGAAAACTGAAGCAGAGGGATAACGTCCATATCCACACCGTGACGGAGGCGCTTAAGTCCTTCCTAGCCGACGGCTTTACCGATCTGATCGTCCAGCCCACCCATATCATCAACGGCATCGAAAACGACGCAATGCTGAAGGATCTTGCCGCTTACAGGGAGCAGTTCCATTCCATCCGGGTGGGAAAGCCCCTGCTTACGGAGCCGTCCGATTACCAGGCTCTGATCGACGCCCTGGCTGCCGAATTTTCCGGCCTGAAAGGCGACGAGTTCTTAGTGTTCATGGGCCACGGCACGGAGCACCACGCCAATGCGGTCTATCCGGCCCTGGACTATATGCTGAAAGCCGGAGGCTTCGAGAATATTTACATCGGCACGGTGGAGGGCTACCCGGATCTGCCTCTGGTGAAGGAGCTGGTCCGCAAAAGGGCGCCGAAAAAGGTCCTTCTGGCCCCCTTGATGATCGTAGCCGGGGATCACGCCAGAAACGACATGGCCGGCGAGGACGAGGATTCCTGGAAGAATGAATTTCTGCGGGAGGGTTACGAGGTTTCCTGTCTGCTGAAGGGGCTGGGGGAATACGAAGCGGTCCGGCAGATTTTTGCCGAACACGCACGAAAGGCGGCGCCCCTGTAAGGACAGAAAGCTTTTCGGAAACAATTTTACACCGAAAAAGGACAGCGGATTTTCAGGCCCGCTGTCCTTCCGTATCTTATTGGATGCCGTGTCTTATTGGATGCAAAAAATCTCCCGGTCAGCCCCGGATCGCCGAAATGGCCGTTTCCACGACGCTGTCGTCCAGGATATCGCAGGGATCGCCGTAGCTGATCTCTTCTACCTCGCACTGAACCACCTGTCCGTCAGGAAGGAAGGTCCAGATGTTGTATTCCGTATAATAGCTGTCTTCGCCGTACACGTAAGTGAATTTCACATAGCTTACATCCCGTCCGTTCACCTGAACGGTCTTTTTTTCCTGAAGATTCACGTCGGAATAATCGTCGCCGTCCCGATAGTATTCCAAATCCTGCATGTAGTAATCCGTCATCTCGTCTTCTGAATAATCTTCATCCAGCATATAACAGATGGACACGCTGTCAAAATCCCTGTCCAGAGTATCGTTAAACGCCAGATAGGTACTGTCAGAATACACGGAAAACTCATAACCGGACGGCACGGCAATAGTTACGCTCCCGCCGCTTCCCCAGAAATTCTCCAGCGTGTAGGTACCGTCCGCATTGGGTGAAAGCCCCTCTTCTTCGGACTCCTTCTCTTCTCCTCTGCCATCTGCGGAAGGAAACGGGGAATCGTCCGGAAGGTCGCTCTCGGGCCTGCTGTTGTTCAAAAAGTCCTCCAGGGAATCGGAGCCCCCCTGGGAAGCGTCTTCTGTCCGGGCGGCCGCCTTCACGTCCTCAGGCACCACAATCTCGTCTACGTCGTTAAAGCTCTCATAGGTGCAGGTCATGACAAACTCCTGGATGGAAATTTCGGCATCCCCCACTCCAGCCGCTCCCATTGCACCCTTCATCAGTTCGCCCAGGGCGTCCCCGCAGTCGATCTCTGCCGCTACCGGCTCCTTCGTCTTCACATCGACCTTGACGACCATATTCATCTCCATCTTCGACCAGTCGACAGGCACGCTGCCCATGCCGTTTGACATTTCTCCCATGACGCCTTCCATATATTTGCCGGACACCTTTCCGTTCAGGACGTAAACCTCCCTGCCGTCCACCTTTTCCGTCTTGTCCTGAAGCTCATAAGAGGTGCCGCCCGTGATCATGGCGTTCATGTCGGCAGACTTCTGCGTCACGGACTGTTCCTCCCTGGTCCATTCCCCGGCCATGCCGCTGTAGGTGACCTGTTTCCCGTCTTCCTCCACGGAATAGCTCTCCAGTTCCATGCTAAGCCCCATCAGGTTCATGGACAGGTCCGCTTTGACATAAGCCGCCGGAGGGTCGTTGGTCACCTCCATGTCCATATCCATGTCCACCTTCAGATCCATGCTGATCCCGCTCTGCTTGATTTTCATGACAATATTTGCCACTAAATTCATGCGGGCCGATTCCACGTCCTCCATGGCGGCCTTAACCTCTTCCATCAGGCTTTCTGCCGTCACCTTCTGCTTCTTGCCGCAGCCCCCAAAGACCGCAGCTGCCAAAAGCACAAGCGTCAGAATCACGAGCAGGCTGCAGCAGCTTTTCCTCTTTCTCATTATATACCCCCTGTTCACGTTTTGCAGTTGAAAGGCCATACGGCTCCTGTCCGGGCCGTCTTCCTGTCCCGGCAGGAACCATGCGGTCTTTTGCCCCCGCTATCAGGATTATACTACATCCCCCTGGTTTCGTCCAGCATATAAAGAAGGGCGTTGCAGATAGCGGCCGCCACGTTGCTGCCGCCCTTGCGTCCCCTTGCCGCAATATAAGGGACCTTTGTTTCCATAATCAGCTCCTTGGACTGGACCACGTTGACAAAGCCCACCGGCACGCCAATCACAAGGGCCGGAGACAGCTTTCCCTCTGTGATCAGCTCATAGAGCCGGATCAGCGCCGTGGGGGCATTTCCCACTGCAAAGATCAGCGGCCCCTCCAGCGCCGCCGCCTTGTCGACGGCCGCCGCCGCCCGGGTGGTCCCGTTCTCTTTCGCCGCCTCCGCCACGTCCGCATCGCCTATAAAGCAGTACGCCCTTCCGCCGTATTTTTCCAGAACCCGTTTATTGACTCCGGCACAGCCCATGTTCGTGTCCGTGATCACGGATGCCCCGGCCCGGATCGCCGAAAAAGCCCGCTCCATGACCCCCTCCGAAAAACATAAGGTCTCAGCATAATCAAAATCCGCCGACGTATGGATCACCCGCTTGATCAGCGGGGCCTTATCCTCCGGCAGTATCACCTTCCTGCTTCTCAGTTCCTCTTCGATAATCGCAAAGCTGCGCTTCTCGATATCCCCCGGCAGGACGTTTTCCAGAATAACCTTCATATCCTCCTCCTGTGTCTTTGACTTTTTATTTTCTTCCGGGCTTCCCGGACCTGCCTAATATTCAATCCCTTTTCGCGCGCAGATCCCCCGGTCAAAGGGGTGCTTCACCTTTTTGATCTCCGAAACATAATCGGCCGCCGCAAGAAGCTCCTCCTCCGGGTCCCGCCCGGTCATAACCCCCTCCAGCCGC
>CATJIW010000389.1 GCA_949740745.1 uncultured Lachnospiraceae bacterium
CGTGGCTCTGCAGCAGCCGCCCTCGGACAAGGGCCGCCGCTTAAAGATTTTTTATATGACGCAGGTGGCGGTGAAGCCGCCGACGTTCGTCCTTTTTGTCAACGACAAGGAACTGATGCATTTTTCTTATACCAGGTATCTGGAAAACAGGATCCGTGACGCCTTCGGCTTCGGCGGCACGTCCCTCCGGTTCATTACCAGGGAAAGGAAGGAGAAAGAGTAGTATCATGGAACGAATCATCTGTCTTGCGGCCGGCTATGCCTTTGGGCTTGTGCAGACCGGCTATCTGTACGGAAAGGTCATTCATAAGGATATCAGGGAGTACGGGAGCGGCAATTCGGGAACCACCAATGCCCTGCGGGTACTGGGAAAGAAGGCCGGGGCCATTGTGTTTCTGGGGGATTTCCTGAAAGCGGTAATCCTGTGCCTTCTGGTCCGCTATCTCTACGGCAGGACCGTGCCGGAAATGGCTCCGCTTCTGGTACTCTACGGAGGCTTCGGCGTGGTGCTGGGGCACAATTATCCTTTTTACCTGAAGTTTAAGGGGGGCAAGGGTATTGCGGCTACTTCCGGCGTGATCATCACCATGGACTGGCGGATTACCCTGGTCTGCCTGGCGGCCTTTATTATCAGCGTGGCGGCCACCAGGATCGTCTCCGTCGGCTCCCTTCTGGTGGTGACCATTTTTCTGGGAATGTGGCTGGGCCTGGGCCTTTTAGGGCTTCTGCCTCTTTCCGGGGATTATCTGACGGAATCCTATGCGGTGGTGTTCGTGTTTGCGGCCCTGGCCTACTGGAAGCACCGGGCCAACATAGGGAGGCTGTTAAACGGCACGGAGAATAAATTCGGTTCGAAAAAATAGTGGAAGCGTGTTTGGAAATTGATCGACAGGAGCCGTCGGGGGCTTCATAAGGAGGATATCATGGCTAATATCAGTATTATCGGTTCCGGGACCTGGGGCATGGCCCTCTCTCTGCTGCTTTACAAAAAAGGACATGCGGTGAAGGTCTGGTCCGCCATTGCCGACGAGGTGGAGATGCTTAAGACGAAGCGGGAGCATAAGAACCTGCCGGGAGTTCCCATTCCGGAGGATCTGGAGATCACGGGGGATCTGGAGACCTGTGTCAAAAGCGCAGAGCTTATGGTCCTTTCGGTGCCCTCGGTGTTTACCCGCCAGACGGCGCGGAGGATGAGGCCCTTTGTGGCAGAGGGGCAGATCATCGTCAATGTGGCCAAGGGCATCGAGGAGGAAACTCTGATGACCCTCTCGGAGCAGATCGAGGAGGAAATCCCGGAGGCCAACGTGGCGGTGCTTTCCGGCCCCAGCCATGCGGAGGAGGTCGGGCGGGGGATTCCCACCACCTGCGTCGTGGGAGCAAAGGACAGAAAGACGGCGGAGTATATCCAGAATATTTTTATGTGCAGCGTGTTCCGGGTTTACACAAGCCCCGACATCATGGGCATTGAGCTGGGCGGCTCCCTAAAGAACGTGATCGCCCTGGCGGCCGGCGTGGCCGATGGGCTGGGCTACGGGGACAACACC
>CATJIW010000390.1 GCA_949740745.1 uncultured Lachnospiraceae bacterium
CGCCGCCTGCGGCGGCAGGAACCGGGCCGCCTCCATGCACCTTGCCAAAACCGAAGGAACAGTAACCGTCGCCGACGGCGGCGGCAAAGCAGTAAGTCCCATGGAACGCCTCGGCCTTTACGACGGTTATCAGGTGGCCACCCGGACCGAAAGCCACGCCTGGATCGATCTGGATCAGGCAAAGCTTGCCAAAATGGACGACGACAGCCAGATCGAAATCCGAAAGGACGGCAGGGACCTGGCGGTCCTCGTCCGTTCCGGCGGCCTGTTTTTCAATGTAACCGAGCCTCTCGAAGAAGATGAAACCATGAACATCCGCACCTCCAATATGACGGCGGGGATCCGGGGTACCTGCGGCTGGGTGGAGGTGACGGATCAGAGCCACATGCGGGTCTCCCTTCTGGAAGGCACCGTCACCTGCACCGTCTTTGACCTGATGGGCCGCGAACTGGACTCCAGAACCATTTCCGCCGGAGAAACCGCCGACCTGGTCTGGCACAAGGACGGGGAAAGCTCTGTTCAGACCGACAGGCTCAGACTCTCCGACCTTCCCCCTTATGTTCTGGAGGAAGTGGAGAATACTGAGGATCCTGCCATTTTGGATATGCTGGAAGCCCTCCGGCAGCAGGAGGAAAGCCGGCCGGCGGAAAGTGAAGCCTCCGGAAGCGCCGAATCAGAAAATGCAGGCCCCGGCGGCCAGGCGGACGACGCCGGCAAAAACCGCAGTCTGGCCTTTCTGGAGCTTTTAAATTCCCTCCCGCCGGAGGAGGTTATGTACGCCAGGCTCGAAGACCTGAACGGGGACGGCCTGGAAGATCTGCTGATCCTTGGAGAATATGAATTTTCCGAGACTACGGGCTGCTGTTTCACCGGATATATCTGGAACGGCAGCAGCGCCGACCGGATTCCCTTTGACAAAACAGAGTTTATGAACATGTTCGGCTATTCCGGGTATGACGTTTATCGGGAGAAGGCCACCGGCGCAATTTATGTCCGATACTATTTCCATCAGGATTCTCTCGTTTACTGCGCCTTCGAAAATGCCGATGATCATTTCACCCTGGAGTATTCCTACGACTTCGAAGCCCCGGACTCCACGGAAGAATATGAGCGGATCCGGGCCGATATCCAGGCCAGGACGGACGAACGCTTCGAGCTAGTGGAGGCCCTGCAGTTTTACGAAAACAGGGACTCTCTCCGCGCCTCGGTCGAAAACCTTAAAAAAAGGCTTACAGAAGAAACAAATGCCGGCGCCCGAAACGGGACAGCCGCAGAGCCAGACCGCAGCGGGGACGGGGATCTTCTTCCGGAGATCTGCTCTGCCTTTATGATCCCGGCACGCCCTTAAGCAGACTGCCAGAGGAATGTCTGAGCTGGAGAATCCTGCCCGCTGAAGATCTGTCCCAGCCTCTTGACGCCTTCTGCATTTACAACGCCAGCCAGGGCTTTGGCTTTTTCCAGTAAGCCGACTGCCGGCAAAAAGGAGATCTCATGAAAAACCAACGGTTCCGCACTCTCGTTTCCGCACTGGCTGCGGCAGGCATTCTGACCCTGATCTTTGGGCTCGGTCTGTTCCGGACGGCCGACCTGGCGCTTTCCGACGCCCTCTGCCAGAGGCGTTCCGCCTCCGACGGGACAATCGTCCTGGTCGGGATCGACCAGAAGGCCCGGGAACTCTACGGCCCCTACCAGCAATGGGGCCGGGGCCCCGTCACAGAAGCCCTTGAGATCCTGAACGCCTCCGAAGACTGTCATCCCGCCGTGATCGGCATCGATATCCTCTACAGCGGCGAATCCGACCAGACGGCGGACAGGCGGCTTGCCGAAGCGGCCGGAAAATACCACAACGTGATCACTGCCTGTGCGGCAGAATTCGGCGCCGCCCTCGTGGAAAGCGGGGATGACTACGCCCTCTCCCCCCATTCCGTCACTGCCTTCGGCGAGCCCTACGAAGCCTTAAAGGCGGTATCCGCACAGGGGCACATCAACGCCATGATGGACTCCGACGGCATTCTGCGGCATCACCTGCTGTATCTGACCCTGCCGGACGGGAGCCAGATCCCTTCCCTCGCCCTGGCCGCCGCAAAGGCATACGGGGCCGGCAGCGTTACGGAGCCTCCCACCGACGAACGCGGCTTCTGGTATCTGCCCTTTTGCGGGACACCCGGCGATTTCGCCATGATTTCCGTCTCCGATGTTCTCTCCGGAACCGTGTCCCCGGATTATTTTAACGGGAAAATCGTCCTGATCGGCCCCTATGCGGCCGGGCTTCAGGACAGCTACGTAACCTCTGCCGACCACGCAGTCCCCATGTACGGAGTGGAATATCAGGCCAACGCCATCCAGGCCCTTTTATGGGGCGATTATAAAAAGGAGGTCTCCGACGGCATCCAGCTTCTCCTTTTGTTCCTTCTCCTGGCGCCCGGCTTCCTCCTGTTCAGACGGCTCCGGGTCCGGATCTCCCTCCTTCTCTGGGCGCTCCTGGCCGGCGGCTGGATCCTTTTCTGCCTGGGCATGTACCGGGCCGGATGGATCCTTCACGTCCTCTGGGTCCCGGCAGGCATCACCGTCCTCTACGCCGTCTGCCTGGCCGTCAACTACGTCCAGGCCGCCCTGGAACGACAGCGGATCACAAACACCTTCCGCCGCTACGTGGCGCCGGAGATCGTGACGGAAATTTTAAAAGAAGGAACGGACTCCCTCTCTCTGGGCGGAAGACTGACCAGGATCGCCGTGCTTTTCGTGGATGTGCGGGGCTTCACGCCCATGTCGGAGCTTCTGGATCCGGAACAGGTGGTGGAAATCCTGAACCGCTACCTGACCCTGATCTCCGACTGCATCCTGAAAAACGGCGGAACCCTGGATAAATTCGTAGGCGACGCCGCCATGGCTTTCTGGGGCGCTCCCATCCCCCAGGAGGATTACGTCATGCAGGCTGCCAAAGCCGCCAGAGACATGGCGGCAGGCTCAAAGAAGCTTTCCGAAGAGCTTCTCGCCAAATACGGCCGGACCGTTTCCTTCGGCATCGGCATCCATCTGGGAGAGGCCGTCGTCGGCAACATCGGCTCTCCCAGACGGATGGATTACACCGCCATCGGCGACACGGTCAACACGGCCGCCAGGCTGGAAGCCAACGCTCCCGGCGGCAAAATCTACATTTCCAGAGCCGTCGCCGACGCCCTGGAGGGACGTATCCGGGCACTCTCCCTGGGCACTGCAGTCCCGCTCAAGGGGAAGAAAGAGGGCTTTGAGGTTTTGACGCTGGAGGAAATATTATAACGGAGGGGAAGCAATGCAGAAAGAATGGCAGATAACAGTTTGGGGGGTGCGGGGCTCGGCGCCCAGGCCAGAGGCCGGCTATCTGGAGTTCGGAGGGAATACGGCGTGTATTTCTGTGGACTGCGGAGAAGAGCTGGTGGTTCTGGATGCGGGAAGCGGCCTGTCGGCCCTCGGCCGGTCCATCGCCGTCGGCGGGCGCAGGGAAGGCAGACAGCGCATCCACCTTCTCCTCAGCCACCTCCATCTGGACCACGTAATGGGCCTGTTCTCCTTTCCGCCCTTTTTCGATCCGTCCGCCGAGATCCATATTTATGCGCAGGCCGCCTCCCTCCGCAGCCTGGAAGCTCTGGCCGGGCCTCCCTTCTGGCCGCTGGGCCTGTCTGATTACCCCGCCACGCTGTGCCTCCATAAGCTCCGGGCAGACGAACTCTTTTCCATCAAGGGGCTGAAAGGCTATACCATGGCGGGAAATCATCCGAACGGAAGCCTTCTGTACCGTCTGGAAGCCGAAAGCACGGAAGCGTCTGAAAAAAGCCTGACCTATGCCCTGGACTGTGAAGCAGACGCTTCCGTCCTCCCCGCTTTGACGGAATTCTCCCATAAAACCGGCCTGTTGATCTGGGACGCCAGCTTTGCCCCCAAAGACCTCCGTCCAGGCTGGGGGCATTCCACTTGGGAGCAGGGAATCCGCACCCGGAAAGCCGCCGGGGCAGAAGCCGTGCTGATGACCCATTACAGCCAGGACTACTCCGACTCATTTCTCCGGATACAGGAACAAGAGGCGGCCCGCATCGATTCGGCCTGCCGTTTTGCAAAGGAAGGTATGGTGATCACATTATGAAACGGGAACATTTGGAGCGTATTTTAAAGATCGGCGTGCAGCTTTCTGCCGAGCGGGACTTAAACCGCCTGCTGGATCAGCTTTTAACCTGCGCCATGGAGCTCTCCTGCTGCGATGCAGGAACCCTCTATCTGCTGGACGGTGACGTCCTTCGGTTCAAGATCATGCGCAACAATACCATGCAGGTCTATTCCGGCGGGGACGGGAAAGACCCGGATATGATCCCGGTTCCCTTAAAACGGGAAAACATGTGCGCCATGGCGCTTTTGGAGGGCCGGACCATCAGCGTCGCCGATGTGACGAAAAGTCAGGAATATGATTTCTCCGGCCCCATCCGCTACGACGCCCTGACCGGCTACCATACCCGTTCCATGCTGGCGGTCCCCATGTGCAACCGGGAAGGAGAAAAGCTGGGCGTCCTGCAGTTAATCAACGCCATGGATGAGGAGGGCGCCGTCTGTCCCTTCCCGGAGGATACGGCCCTTATGCTGGAATCCCTCGCCTCACAGGCCGCCATTACCATCCAGAACGTCCGCTATATCCAGGACATCAAGGAGCTGTTCCAGTCCTTCGTCCGAGTCATGTCCTCCGCCATCGATGAGCGGAGTCCCTACAACGGCAGCCACACCAGACACATGGCCGCCTACGGAAACCGCTTTCTGGACTATCTGAACCAA
>CATJIW010000391.1 GCA_949740745.1 uncultured Lachnospiraceae bacterium
CAGGAACCGCAAAATTGTGCTCGTTGGCAACTGCCAGCAGATCGGCCATGTTCATTAACATAGTGTACTTCCTCCTAATTTTCCTTTACCGCATATTTTAATAAGTAACTTTACATTATGTGTTCATAGTACATCGAATCTGTCAGGCTGTCAAGTCTGATTTGTATATTTTAGAAGTTTTTTACTACGCTTTTTTCTCTATTTGTATGGATTGCACATGTACAAAAAATATTATTTCATCTGACAGTTTTATTTTATTTAAACATTAAATTATCAGATATTTTATCGGAGCACATAATCTGAACCGGCCCCTCCGTCCCCTCAAAGCAGACGCACAGCGTGTAAAAGAGGCCCTGCCCCTCTTTCCCAAAGACCTTCTGAAGCCCGTTCCCTGCCTCCCCGTTCAGAATCCTCCTGCCAAAGAAGCTTGCGCCCTCCGCCTCCCAGGCCGCCGGACCCTGCAGTCCCGGCATTTCCTGCCGGCGCCCCGGCATCACGCAGAACCGGCCGAAGCCGGCCCCGATCCCTTCCCCCGTATATTTGACATAGCTTTCCTTGGCCGCCCATATCCTGAAAAACCGTTCGAAAGGATCTTCCCTGACCCAGGCCGCCTCTTCCGGATGGAAAAAACGCTCTGCCATCCGGCCGAGCCGGGCCGCCGCTTCCCCGTCCCCCTCTCCTCTTTTCTTCACATGCGCCTGCACGTCCAGACCCACGGGCCGCCCGGAAAACGCGCACGCCCAGAGGTCCCTGCTGTGGCTGATGGAAAAATGCAGGTCCCTCCGGTCCGGAAAATAAGGCTTCCCCCGCTCTGTCCTCGCAATGCGCCAGGACTCCGGGACGGCAGCGCCGATTCCGTCTGCCGGCACCCCAAAAACCGTTCCCTCTCCCGGAGGGTCTCCGTACCCGGCAAGGCAGGCCGCCAAAAAAAGCCGCTCCTCCCTGGTCCGTCCGTCGTCGGCCCGGAACATAAACACCGTCACCGTCAAGGCATCTTCTCCTTCCACTCCGTCACCACCGGCCATACGTCTGCCGATTCCAGCCCCAGCTTCCAAAAAGCGGCCCCCGCAATGCGGTGCTCTGCCACCTTTTCCAGTTTCAGCTTTATGGATGCGGCATCCCCCAGCCAGATCCGCCAGGTGGAGCCGTCTTCCTCATACTGCCCGTAATACTGCCCAAGCTCCTCCTGCCAAAGGGGCGTTACCCCGTGTTCCGAGAGAAGCTCCGCCGCCGCATCCATGCCGACGGCCCTGGAGTCTCTGGCATAGCGCCCTTCGTACACGGATCCTCCGTCGTCATAAATCTCCGCATCTGCCTCCGCCCGGGCTTCCGGCGTCTCCTGCCATACCCTCATGAAAAAGGGAAGCGCATTAATGACCTTCTCCGCGGGGACATAATCCAGCGTGGAAACGATCCCCTGCTCCGAAAAGCCGATGGAGGCATTGGTCCCTGCGCAGCAGCCCTTATAGTGCTCGTCATAGCCCATGATAATGACATAGTCAGCCACCTGGCCCTGTTCCCTCAGATTATACCAGGCACGTCCCCCGGCGGGCACGAAATTATCCACGGAAAGCACCAGTCCGTCCCGGCGGCACGCTATGGAAAGCTCCCGGATAAACTGGAGAAAATGAGGCGCACTGTCTGCCCTGACGCTTTCAAAATCCACATTGATCCCGTCCAGGCCGTAATCGGACGCCGCCTTTATCAGACCGCCGATCAGGCGCTCCCTGGCCTCCGTGGAGGAAAGAAGCAGAAGGTCGTCCACATTCACGTCAAAATCATCCACGAGCCCCCACACCTCCAGGCCCCGTGCATGGGCCTGCTCCACATAAGCCTGGTCCGCCAGAGAGCTGAAATTTCCCTGGTTGTCCGTCACGGAAAACCAGGTGGGCGAAAGCACGTTCAGGCCGGCCGTGCCCTCCAGATATTCGGAAAGCCTTCCGTTATCCTCCTGGGAAAACACCTGATGCCAGGCAAGGCAGACCGTGCCGGGAAGCCTCACGGATGTGTATGCCGGAAGCTCCGCCTCCGGCTTCCATTCGTATTCCTGCCGGTTCTTTAAATATTTCGTCTTCATATAACCCACAAAGCCGTCCTCGGTCCGCACCCTGGTCCAGTCGTCCACGCTGTCCATAATAAACAGGGCGCCGTCCTTTTTGGTCCTCGTAAGGATAGGGCTTTTCTTACCGGCCAGTACCCGGACCTCCGTTTTCCCGGACGCCTCCGCCTGTTCATAGCGGCCTCCGCCTCCGTCCAGGAACAGCCTGGCGGGAAGGTTCTTTTTTTCGTCTGCCGGAAAGGAAGTGATCCGGATCCCGGAAAAGGAGGACATAAAATCTGTGGAAATATAAAACACGCCGTTTTCTTCATAACAGATTTCGTATCCTGCATCCGTCGTCTTTCCTCCGGCCGTATAAGTATGGGAAGAAGGAGAAACGGCCACCGTCTCGTCGGCCAGAGAATAAAGAAGCAGCCCTTCGTCGCTGTGGTACCATTTGCTGTCGGCTCCCGCCGCCAGCCCCTCCGGCAGATACATTCTCCCGTTCTTCATCACGGCGGCTCCTTCCGTCTGAATCCCGTTGCAAAAAACCACCGTGGCTTCCGCCCCTGCACCGTAAACCCCGGCATAATCCGCCCAGGCCGTTCCTGGCCCCAGCCTCCGGTACAAAAGAAAGCCTCCCGCAATAGCTGCGGTCAGTAAAAACAGCAGAAGGAGCGCTCCTGCCCGCGGACGCCTGTTCCGCCTTCCGGCAGGCCGTCTCCGATCCTGGCCCCGGCTTCCTTCCCATTCCGGCAGCCGTTCCGGCCTCTGGTCCCGGTGCGTCCGGACGGCCCTTTTCTCATAAGTTCTGCGAAGCTTCGTCATGTCTGTAACCTCGTTTTTTTTAATTCCGAAACTACGTTACAGTATAACATATTTTTTCAGTGGAAACGGAGAATGTAAAAAAAATCAGAGAATTTTAAGAATTCCTTTGATGTGTGAGAAATGACGTGCATCCGCCAGCTTCATAATGATTTCCTGCTTGTTCCGCCGGTCTCCTGTCCGATTTTTTCATAGCGTATTTCTGTCAGGCTGCCCTGTTCATCCCATACGTAATCACCCATGTAACAGCCATGCTCCTTGACCGCACAGGCCGAAGCGATCTCTTCCGGAGAACGCCTCTCCCCGGACAGGGTGATCTCGACTCCACGCTTTTCATAGCGTTTTATCTGTTTCAGAAGTGTATCATAGCGTACCCGTTCCTCTTTCGTGAACTTTTTCTTCTTCATAGGCCTTTCTCCTGTTTTTTTAATATTTCCATGGGAAAAATCTGCCCGACCGGGCATACTGAAAAGAGTGAAGTGCTGCTTCCTTATTATCATAATACAGATCCCGTCCGTTTTCAAGAAGAAAATTTCGATTCTTCCTGAAAATCACACTTTACATCTGCGTCCTTATTGTATATACTATAGCCAGCATCATAAGGAGAATATTTATGATGCCCCGAACCCTCTGATTACCGCATATTCTGAACAGGAAGTGATTGTAATTGAAGATAGAAAAAATCAGTGACAACCAGATCCGCTGTACCTTAAACAGCAGCGACCTGACAGACCGGCAGTTAAATCTCGGAGAGCTGGCCTACGGCAGTGTCCGTGCCCGCAGCCTGTTCCGCGAAATGATGCAGCAGGCTTTTCGTGATTTCGGATTTGACGCCGAAGACAACCCGCTTATGGTGGAAGCCATCCCGCTCTCCAGCGACAGCATCATGCTGATCATCACGAAGGTGGACGATCCTGAGGAGCTGGATACCCGTTTCGCCAAGTTTTCCCCTTCTTCCGACGAGGAAAACGACGCACTTGCGGATTCCGGCGCCCCTCTTCTTCTGGAAGGCGCCCAGGAGGCAGGGCTCACCGCCCAGCCGGAGGAGCCGAAGGAAGCTTCCGGCGCCATGGCTTTCCGGACCTTCCGCTTTCCCACCCTGGATGCGGTCTCCCGGGCCGCAGAGGTGCTGGGCGATTCCTTTGACGGCCATAACTGCCTGTACCGGAATCCGGCAGACGGGGAATATATCCTGGTCATCAGCGGCCAGGGCTACGGGGAAGACGACTTTGCCAGAGTCCTCAACACGCTGTCCGAGTTCGGCCTGCGCATGAAGAGCACTTATGCCAGTGAAGCCTACTATCAGGAGCATTTCGAACTGATCATTGAAGGACTGGCGCTGCAGATCCTTCGAAACATCTGATTTTCCAAAGTCCCGGAGGAGCGGGAGGCTTCGCC
>CATJIW010000392.1 GCA_949740745.1 uncultured Lachnospiraceae bacterium
GCTTCATTCACCGCAGCCATGATCAGATCCTGGAGCATTTCAATATCATCCGGATCCACGACCTCCTCCGCCAGTTTCACAGAGGTCACTTCTTTCTTCCCGGAGACTGTTACCTCGACTGCCCCGCCTCCTGCTTTGGCTGTAAACTCTTTTGTCTCAAACTCTTTCTGTGCCTCTTCCATCTGCCGAAGCGCCTCGTTGGCCGCCGCCATAATCAAATCCTCAAGCATCTCGATATCCTCCGGATCCACCACTTCCTCCGCCAGCTTCACCGAAGTGATCTCTTTCTTGCCGGAGACCGTCACCTCCACGGCGCCGCCGCCTGCCGCTGCCGTAAACTCCTTCGTCTCAAATTCCTTCTGGGCTTCCTCCATCTGCCTCTGCATCCTCTGGGCCTGCTTCATCAGATTATTCATGTTGCCGGGCATTCCTCCCGGAAATCCGCCGCGCTTTGCCATAAAACCATTTCTCCTTCCTGTTTCACATCTTCTACCATTCTAATCATTTTCCGTGACAATGTCCATATGAATTTTTTCCTTCAGCTCTTCCTCGCTGACATAGCGGGTCTCCGTCCTCCCGCCGCCTGCGAGCAGACGGGCCTTGAAGGTCATCTCCTTCTGGAAATTGGCCCGCACATAATCCGAAAGCTCTGAAAGCACGTTTTCCCTGCTCCCGATCATATAGAGGTTCTCGTCCAGAAACTCAAGCATAATGCCGTCCTCCCCGAAGGGCTCCGCCTGCGCCCCCAAAAGGGCCGGTCCGCTGGCTCCTCCAAGCTCCCTGGCAATACGGCCCCACTGCTCTCTCACAAGCATAAGATCCTCGTACCGGGCTTTGGGAAGAACCACCACCTCTTCCCCGGAAGAAGAAGCGCCGCCCCTGCCGGACGCTCCGCTTCCGGCGCCGCGTTTCCCGCCGGCCCCCTCTTCCTCCGGGCCGCCCTGTCCGCGGCCGCCTTCCGTCCCCGCCGGCAGGGCGAAGGCTCCCTCGTCCAGCCGCCGCTCCAGCTCCTTTAACCGCTGCAGGACGGAATCCAGGTTCTCTTCCATCTGCGGCTTCGTGAGACGGATCAGGGCCAGCTCCAAAAGCACCCGCTTTCCCGAGGCATAGCGCATCTGGCCGGCCAGCTCCGAAAAAATCCGGATATAGCGCATCAGCGTCCCTCCGTCCACCAGCGCTGCCTCCTCCCGCAGCCGCTCCAGGTCTTCTGCCGTCACTTCCAGCCCCTCCTCGTCTCCGGACGCCTCGAAAAGCAGAAGGTTCCGCATATACCAGGTAAAATCCAGCACAAACTGGGCAAGCTCCCGTCCCTGGAGCACGATCTCCTCGAGGAGGCGCAGGCTCCCCACCGTGTCCCCGCCGGCCACAGTCCGCAGAAACCGGCTGAACACCTCATTGTCCACGGCC
>CATJIW010000393.1 GCA_949740745.1 uncultured Lachnospiraceae bacterium
AGCAGCTTCTATACCAGATGAAACAGAAGTGGACGAGTCTGTAGAAGAATATGCGGCCGCCGCACCTAAAGCGGGGGATGTTGCGATTGATTCCACCAACTTCCCGGATGCAAATTTCAGGAGAGATGTGCAAGAAAAAATTGACCAAAATAAGGATGGTGTTTTGTCAAAAAGCGAAATTGATAATTGCACACATATAGACTTTCTCTCTGAAGTGAAAAATTTAAAAGGAATTGAATTTTTTACTAACTTAACATCCTTGGATTGTAGTAATAATCAGTTGGGCAATCTAGATGTGAGTAAAAATATCGCTTTGACATCCTTAGATTGTAGTAATAATCGGTTGAGCAATCTAGATGTAAGTAAAAATATCGCCTTGACATCCTTGGATTGTAGCTATAATCAGTTGATCAGTCTAGATGTAAGTAAAAATATCGCCTTGACATCCTTGCAGTGTTATAATAATCAGTTGATCAGTCTAGATGTAAGTAAAAATATCGCCTTGATATCCTTAGTTTGCTTTGGTAATAATCTAACCAGTTTAGATTTAAGCCAAAATATACATCTAACATTTGCAGAGGTATGGGAACAGGGTTCACGTGGATATTCTCTTTCAAATACAAATCAATTTGATTTGTCCACTCTTCCTAATTTTGATGTATCCAGAGTAACATCCTTGAGAAATGGGAGTATTTCTGGTAATATTTTAACAGTCGATCCGGGAGAGTCAATTGTAAAATATAAATATGATAGTAATGCTCCACTTCCACTCCTTCAAGGTAAAGAGTTTTCGTTCTGGCTTGCATTTGATAAAACCGACGATTCACAAACAACACCCGGTATCCCGACCTCTGGAACCGGCATTTCCTACCAGACTCATGTACAAACCTACGGTTGGCAGAATCCCGTTTCTAATGGCAAAGTAGCAGGAACCAGCGGACAGGCGAAGCGGTTAGAGGGGATCAAGGTTTCTGTATCCGGCAATCCTAATCTCGGCGTGCAGTACACAACCCATGTGCAGTCTTATGGCTGGCTTCCGTGGGCGGGAAATGGGGAGTTTTCCGGAACAGAAGGAGAGGCCAAACGGCTGGAAGCGATCAAGATTCAGTTGACAGGAGCGGACAAAGATAACTATGATGTTTATTATCGTGTCCATGCTCAGTCCTATGGCTGGTTGAACT
>CATJIW010000394.1 GCA_949740745.1 uncultured Lachnospiraceae bacterium
AGCCCGATACAAGTCTCCAGAATCCGCCGCACCAGCCCCAGCAGGCGGATATAGGCCGCCTGCCGCTCCCGGTCCGCTTCCGCCAGGATCTTCGTCTCATGGTAAAACCGGTTGAAGGCATTGGACAGCTCATAGACATACTGGCAGATCTTGTGGGGCGCCTGCTCATAAAAGGCCGAAAGCAGGGCGTCCTGTACCCGGCCCGCCATAAGCTGGAGCGCCTTCTCGCTCTCCGAAGCCGCAGGAAGAATCGCTCCCCTGCCGTCAAATTTATCCGCAAGCGCCTCATATCTGGCCTGAATGGACTTAATCCGCACGATGGTATACAGAATATAGGGGCCCGTGTCCCCCTCAAAGGAAATAAACCGGTCCACATCAAAGACATAGTCCTTGGCCGCCTGATTGGAAAGGTCCCCGTATTTGAGGGCTGCCAGCCCGATCACCTTCGCCGTCTCCCTTGCATCCGCCTCCTCCATGGACCGGTTTTCCAGAATCTTCTCATAGACCGCATCGCTGATCTCCCGAATCAGGTATTCCAGCCGCATGATTCCGCCGTCCCTGGTCTTAAAAGGTTTCCCGTCCCGGCCGTTCATGGTCCCGAAGCCCAGGAAGTCCAGCTTCACCTCCGGCCTCACGATCCCGGTCTTCCTGGCACAGCGGAACACCTGAGTAAAATGCAGGGACTGGCGTTTGTCCACCACATAAAGAATCCGGTCCGGTGCAAAAAGCTTTTCCCGTTCCACCAGAGTCGCCAGGTCCGTGGTGGAATACAGGGTCGCCCCGTCGGATTTAAGCAGAATGCAGGGCGGCACCTCTTTGGCGTCCGTCTCCTCAGCCACATCCACCACCAGGGCTCCCTGGCTCTCCCGGGCAAAGCCCTCCCGCTTCATCCGCTCCACCAGATCCGGAATATAGCCCTGGACGTCGCTCTCCTTCTTCCAGATGTCAAAGGTCACGTTCAGCTTTTCATAATTCCTTTTAAGATCGGAAACGGACACGCTGAGAATATGATTCCACAGCGCCAGATAGCCCCGGTTCCCGTTCTGAAGCTTAAAGGTAGCGTCATGGGCCCGCTTCGCAAAGGCTTCGTCCGACTTGGATCTTAAGCTGGCCGCAGGATAGATTTCCTCCAGTTCCCCGATAGTAAAGGGTGCCTCCTCCGGATATTCCCCCGTAAAGTCCTCCTTAAAATAAGGAAGCTCCGGCTGTCTCTCCTTCACTTCCTCGATGATAAGCCCCATCTGGAGTCCCCAGTCCCCCAGGTGGACGTCCCCGATCACCTTATGTCCCAGAAATCTTGACAGCCGCTTCATGCTCTCCCCGATAATGGCCGAGCGCAGATGCCCCACGTGGAGCGGCTTGGCCACGTTGGGTCCGCCGTAATCAATAACGATGGTCTCCGGCTCTCCCTCCGGGCAGACTCCCAGCCTTTCGCCGCCGTCCATCTGCTCCAGATAATCCGCCAGAAACGCCCCGGAAAGCTTCATATTAATAAAGCCGGGATTTACCGCCGAGACCTCCTCAAACGCCTCGTTTCCCGAAAGCCTCCCCACCACGTCATTTGCGATCATGATGGGCGCTTTCTTATAGAGCTTCGCCCCGGCCATGGCGCCGTTGCACTGGTATTCACAAAGGTCCGGCCGGTTGGACAAAGTCACCTTCCCAAGGCCCCTCTCATATCCACAGTCCGCAAATCCCTGCTCTGCAATTTCCGTAATCCTGTCAATCAGCTTTTTCATAAAGTCCTCCATCGAAAGTCTTGCACATTCACTATCCGCCTATTATATACCTTTTTTTCCGGAAAGTACATAGACTTTTTTACGCAGAAAAAACAGGGCTTGTACGAATAAGGACCATTTCCCCGCTTCCCTTTCCGCCGCCTCGGTGGTATACTGAAAGAAAAACCGGCCGGGCCTTTTTCGCCGCCGGGACCGATGGAGGATAACGAACATGAAAGTAAAAATCCAGGATTTAAAAGACACAGCCGTCAAGGGAGTCAACGCAGTATTCACCGAGACCTGCGAAGCCTACAAGGAAGACTTCTTCGAATGGACCGCCTTCCCCGTCGTCACGCAGTTTAAAACGGACAAGATCATGTCCGGCCTGCTCCAGGGCTGGCACCACACCCCCAACTTCAGCGTAATCGAATACCACGAGGACGCAGAACAGTTCCTCTTCACAGAAGGGACCGCCCTGATGCTGTTCATCGACATCGTGGACGGAAAGCCCGCCATGGACACGGCCCAGATCGTCCGCATTCCCGCAGGCACTCAGCTTGACATCGCCGCAGGCAAGGGCCATTTCGTGGCCGTGGCAGAGGGCTGCACCTTCAAGGCCATCGTCATCTCTCCCGTCCAGGAAGCCCCCCGGATGGAGCTTGCAGAGATGGTGTGCGGAGAATAATACTGATTCCAGAGATTCCAGAAGCCCCGGCCATGGCCGGGGCTTTCTCCATCGGATCACATCCCAAAATTAATAGGAAGCCGAATCATTGACAAATGCAGATTTAATCTCTATAATGTCCCCCGTCGCCACAAATTTATAGCAAAATTCACAGCTATACGGCGTTTGTCTTACAAATTTTAAAAAAACGGGAGGATGAAATGAAACAAAAACGAAAATGTCCGATTTTTACCCCATGGCTCCTGGCCATCCTGCTGCTCGCAGGCTGCGGCAGCGCCAAAACGGAAACGAAGGTTCCGGACAGCACGGTAAAATCGGATATTCCAAACAAGGAAGAAAAGCCGGAGGATGCTGCCGAATCAGACGAAACGGAAGAAACGGAAGCCTCCGGCAAAACCGCAGTCAATGAAGCCGTCGTTTCCATGGTCAGACCCACGCTCCTTGCGGCAGACGGCGACCACGTTTCGGCAGTCACTGAGGACGGAAAGGTGCTTTCCCTCCCCGCAGGGAGCGCCGGCACCCAAACGGAAAAATGGACCGACATCGTTTCCATTTCCGTGGGACCCCAGTATACCGTCGGCCTCAAGTCGACCGGTATCCTGGTGGCGGACGGCAAAGGCCGGGTCTGTGAGGTCGAAGACTACTCCGATGTCATCGCAGCTTTCTCTCATCAGGACCAGCTGGCCTGCCTGAAGGCCGACGGCTCCATGGAGGGCGTCTCCGGCGTATCCGAATGGCAGGATGTCATATCCGTCGTTTTCAGCGCCAACACCATATGCGGACTCCGCACGGACGGCACCGTCGCCGTGGTCAATCCGGAACAGGCCTCCTGTAAATTTTCACAGGAGGATGTGGAAGGATGGTCCGACATCGTCTCCCTCTGCCTGCCGAATTTCCTCTATGGGCTGAAGGCGGACGGCACCGTCACCGCCATGAGGCAGGAGGACGCCGATGCCGTCTCCGGCTGGACGGACGTAACCGCCCTGTTTCCCGGGATGAACAGCGGCGTCATCGGGATCCGGGCAGACGGGACGCTCCTTTGCAGCGACGAGGCAGACGCTGAGACCACCGCCGGCTGGACAGACATTGTCTCAATCGCCAGATGCAATGCCGGGCTTTTCGCCGTAAAGTCCGACGGCACGGCCGTTACCACGTCAGAGGATCCAGCCTATGACGTCTCCGGCTGGAGCGGCCTGGCGACAAAAGCGCCCGACGGCAGGGAAAACCCGACCAAAAACAACCGACAGGCCGCAGAGGACGCCGCAGGCGAAACAAAAAAACAGGTGGAAAACAGCGCCTCCTCCCAAAACGGGCAGCCTGATCCTGCCGCCCGTCACTATGGTCAGGAAAATCTGATCGTCCTGGAAAACTTTGAAAGCGGCCTGGTCGTAGATGAACCGAAATGCCGGTTTGAAATCGTCCGGACAGAAGAAACGGACGAGGCTTATGTCTTCCATTATCTTCTGCAGGTGGATTCCGAAGGCTATATGTCCTTCTGCCTGATGCGCAACATCACGGTAAACGGATATCCCTGCTCTGAGGTCAGATTTTATGAATATGAATCCGGCCTCGATTATGACGGGGACAATGTGGTGATCGCCTCCGATCCCCTGCGCCCGGCACGGATGGAAATTCCAAAGGCTTCCCTGGATCCTCAGCATGCGGACGCCATCCATTCCCTCTGGATCGCCTTCCAGGCCGGCCACACCTCGGACTATGGGACCACCCCGCACACCACACATGACATTGCCATCTATCCCGGAATGCGGGACGACGCTTCCTATCCTCAGATATCGCAATAAGATATCATCTTTACACTGTTTTGCCGCCGCAGAGGTCTTCCCTTTACGGCGGCAGTTTCCATCGAACGGCTTATTCTTTTATTTTCTCTTAAGGAGTATCATCTGCCGGGCCCGCCGGCGGGTCTCTCAGACCTTATGGAGCAGGTGCAGGTTCAGCTTCCGTACCAGGAGCACCGGATCCAGCCCGTGCTCCAGCGCCGCCTGCTCCAGGGTCTCGCCGGAAGCGGAGGCACAGCCGATACAGGCCATCCCTGCCCCTGCCAGGACCTCTCCCGCTGACTCATAAGCTTCTAAAAGCTCACTGACAAGCATATCTTTCTCAATCATCTTTCTCCTCCTGCATGCGTTACTGATGATAATAGCTTAAGAAATCCGCCAGCTTTTCCGTGAATTCCTTAAGGACTCCGACCCTGGGCAGGTACACCACCCGGAAATGGTCCGGCTCCTTCCAGTTAAAACCACCGCCGTGGATCAGCAGGACCTTTTTATCCCGCAGAAGATCCAGCACGAACCGTTCGTCGTTCGTAATGTTGAATTTCTTCACGTCCAGCTTCGGGAACATGTAAAAGGCCCCCTTGGGCTTCACGACGCTGATCCCCGGAATGTCCGCCAGTGCATTGTATACGCATTCCCTCTGCTCATAAATCCGTCCCCCCGGCACCACGTAGCCTTCCACGCTCTGGTGGCCCCAGAGGGCCGTCTGCACCACCGACTGGGCCGGCACGTTGGAGCAGAGCCGCATATTGGAGAGCATCTTGATCCCTTCTATATAATCTTTCGCAGCGGCCTTGTTTCCGCTGAGGATCATCCACCCGATCCGGAAGCCGGCGATCATATGAGACTTGGAAAGGCCGCTGAAGGTGGTACAGAACAGATCCGGCGCCAGGGACGCGATGGACACGTGCTTTTCCCCGTCCATGACCAGCCGGTCATAAATTTCATCCGAAAAGATCATAAGCTGATGCTCTCTCGCAATGCCAACGATCTGCTGCAGGACCTCCTTCGGATACAGTGCCCCGGTAGGATTGTTTGGATTGATGATCACGATGGCCTTTGTCCTGTCCGTGATCTTCCTCCGGATATCCTCCATGTCCGGATACCATTCCGCCTGCTCGTCGCAGATATAATGAACCGGCGTGCCTCCCGCCAGGGTGGCGCTGGCCGTCCACAGGGGATAATCCGGCGAAGGGATCAGGATCTCGTCCCCGTCATCAAGGAGCGCCGACATGCACAGGTTGATTAATTCGCTGACCCCGTTCCCCGTATAAATGTCATCCATGGACACATTGGGGATCTTTTTGATCTGGGCATACTGCATGATCGCCTTCCTGGCAGAAAACAGTCCGTTGGCATGGGAATAGCCCTCGCAGTCCACAAGCTGCCGGCGCATATCCTGGATCACCTCGTCCGGCGTCCGAAACCCGAAGGGCGCGGGATTTCCGATGTTCAGCTTGAGGATCTGCATCCCCGCCTCCTCCATCCTGGCGGCCTCCTCCACTACCGGCCCTCTCACGTCATACAACACATTATCCAGCTTTGACGACTTCTTAAATTCCCGCATGTTTCTTCCTCCCAGAGCTTCCTTTTCTTTATAATACTCCCTTTTTTCAGGCATTTTTCCGTAACCGGCCTCTTCCTCCTGCATGCCGTCCGCCCGTACATCTTCCCCGGAAAGCTTTCCTCCTTCGGCATCCTTCCCGGAAAAAGGCTCCGTGACTGAAACGTCCGTTCCGGAAAAAGGCTTTGAAACGGCTTCGGCCCCCCCGCTTCTTTCCTCCTTCAGCCAGCCCTCCTCCACCTGGAGCGTTTCCGCCAGAAAACGGAGGATCCCCGCACGGGGAATCGTCTTCCCGCTCACATACTGGCTCATATGGCTTTTCCCAAGCTTGATTCCCTGTTCCGCCGCCATGCGGATCAGGTCTGCCTGCTTTGCGCCCTGCTGCTCCATTGCCAGCTTTAATCTGTCTGAAAAGGTTTCCTTTGACATATCGTTCTCCTGTCAGTTCAATTTCGGCCGCATCCTCCAACCTTCAGTTCAATTTCAATGTCGGAGTTCAACTTCCCGTGTAGTATAACACGAACCAGGAAAAAGTTCAATCCTCTTTCTAGTTCAATTTCGTTTTTCGCTCAGTTCATTTTCTGAGTTCAATTTTCTCCGGAATATCCCGCCCCTTCTCTTCTCCTTCTGCTTCTTCTTGGCCGTCCCGCCTTTCCCTGCGGGCCCCGTTCACCTTGCAAGCTTTCTCAAAACACAGCTTACGGCTCCCAGGCCGCTGCACACATAAATCAGATGCTGCACCGAAGCCGCCGCCAGGAAATATACGGACAGGCCGTCAAAAAACCAGGAATCCCCCGGCAGGCGAAGAGCCAGCCTGGAGCCTGCGAAGGCCAGCAGGGCAAACAGCAGGAAGGGGCACATCCCCCTGCCCGTATCCATTCTCTTAAGCCTCCCATCCCAGAAAACCTTTCTTCTGGAAACCATCCACAAAAGAGAAAACGCTCCGTAAGCCATCGTTCCCGCCGCCAAAAACAGATAACACATCCCTCCATAGCTGCGCTCCTCCAGGATAGAGGCCATGGAGCCAAAGGCTTCCTTCCCTGTCCAAAGCCCCCGGAAAAGCCCCGCCAGAAGGACGGCCATAAGCGTCAGTGAAACCAGCCGAAGCAGAATGGGCCTGCGCCGCCAGCTCCTACCCCGGCTCCCCCTCTTCCTCCCAGGCTCCGTTCCTGCCCGTTCCGCCTTCCCGGCAGGTCCCCCGGCTTTTGCCCGCCTCCCGGCCCGGCCTTCCTCAAACCAGACATCCGGCTCCGCAGGCCATACCTCCGCAGCCTGTTCCGGATGGTCATACGGGTCCCTTCCGTATTTCAAATAAGGCCGCCTGACCTCTTCGGCCGAATACGCCTCCTCATCCGGATACACTGCTCCATCCGGATACCGTTCTGCATCCAGGTACCCTTCCCCATCTATGTACCTTTCCTCGTCCGGATACCTTTCCTCATACCGGTCCGGCTCTTTCGCATTCCCCGAAATGGGCTCAAGGACCAGGGTGCGTTCCAGATCCTCCTCCCCTTCGTTTTCCCAAAGCTCCGGGCTTCCGTCAGGTCTCCAATCCGTTTCCTCCGGCACAAAGTCAATCTCCGGCCCTCTTCCTCTTTTTTCCATTTATCATCACCGTTTTCCTTCCCTGTTCCTACGTTCCTGTTTTCCGGACACCATTTTAACACATCCCCCATGAAAAGACAAAAATTTCACAGAAAAATCACAAGATAAAATCAGGCAGAAGAAGCTCCTCCGCCTGATTGCCATTCACGCCATATTCACTTTCTCACTGCTTTACAGCCCTTCCTCACCGAATCCAGAGCAGATAAAGAAGCACCACGATCAGTCCGACGGAGACTAAAAGCAGGGCAAAGGAAAGACTCTCATTGATGATCCGGTTGGTGCGCACCGTCTTCTCTTCAAACTCCATGAGCCTGCGCACATAAGCCCGCTCCCGCGGATGCTTCCTCCGGACCGTTTTGTTCAGGACCTCCGAGCCCCATTCCAGAATACAGCCCGCCCGATAAGCCAGACGGTTCCTCGCCACCTGGACCTTATCCTCCTTAAGCTGCCTGTGGGTCGTCTTCCTGGCAAGGACAACCGTCCCGTCCACTGCGCGGTCAAGCAGCCGGCAAAACACCGCGCACACCTCCAGAAGCCCCTTTCCGATCCCCCGCATCATCCGTTCCAGGTCAAGCCACGCCGGCCACCGGTCCACATACTCCCGGACGCCCCTCTCGCCCTTCCTCATAAGGACCGTCCGGATCACGCCAAAGTAAATCACAGCGCCGATGCCGATGGAAATCAGACCGCCGGACAGGTTCTCCGGAGAAAAATACCGGACCGGATGGGCCAGAGGACCTCCTCCGAAAAACCCTTCTCCAAGCTCCGCCACAGGATCCATGACCAGTCCGGGGAAGATCCCCATGACCGGAAGGAGCAGGGCCGGAACCGCCACCGCAAGCCGGCTCTCCGGATTCCAGTATTTCCTGTGCTTCTGCTCGAATTCCTCCTGTCTCCCCGGATGCCGCTCCACAAAAAGCGCCACGAAGAGCTTCGTCATATAGGCCACCGTCAGGCCGCCGGAAATCAGGAAGATCCATTCTGCGCCCTTCCAGAAGGCGGCCGTCCCCCAGACAGCAGCCCCCTCTGCCGCCAGGGCCCCGTATTCCACGATCCCCTCATGAAGCAGGGTCTTGCTGACATAGCCGTTCCAGAGAGGAATGCCGCCGATTCCCAGGGCACCCATAAGAAAACAGAACAAAAGAAGCGGCTTTTTCCGTCCAAAGCCCCGGATCTCATTGAGATTCAATTGGTGCAGATTCATATAAACCACGCCCGCCGCCATAAAAAGCACCAGCTTGATCATGGAATGATTCACCATATGGAGGAGAGTCCCCCGCACCGCCAGGGCATTTTCCTCCCCAAGAAGCCCCTGCAGGCCCAGACCCACCAGGATAAACCCGATCTGTGACATGGACGAGCAGGCCAGCGTCCGCTTCAAATCCACGGAAAACACCGCAAGAAATGCCCCGCCGGACATGGTCACCACGCCAAAGACAAACACGGCCATGCCCCAGAAGGGATCATGACGGAACACCTGACAGCCGAGAACCAGCAGTCCGAAGATCCCCGCCTTCGTCAGAATGCCGGAAAGCAGGGCGCTGGCCGGAGCCGGAGCCACCGGATGGGCCTTGGGCAGCCAGATATGGAGGGGAAAGACGCCGGCCTTGGCCGCAAAGCCAAACGCCGTAAGGCCCCCTGCCAGATAAAGCGTGCCCCGCTTCTCCTCCCATACTGCCTGACAGGCAGGAAGAAGCTCCGAAAACTCCAGGGTCCCTGTCACATGGAAAAACAAAAACAGGCCCATGAGCGTCACCATGCCTCCGATCACCGCCACTCCAAGATAGGTAACCGCCGCCCCCATGGCCGCCGCCTTCTCCTCGTGGGCCACCCACACGAAAGAAGTAAAAGACATAACCTCAAAGAAAAGAAAGGCCGTGAAGAAATCCGCCGAAAGAAACACGCCCATAACTGCCCCGAAAGTCAGAAGCAGAAACAGATAATACCGGTTCCTGTTCCGGTAACGGGCCAGATACTCCCTGGAAAAAATCGTCGTCATGACCCACATAAACGAGGCGGTCAGGCCATAAAGGACCCGGAACCCGTCAAGCTCCAGATGGAGCCCCAGGCCGCAGAACCCCTCCCACCGAAACTCCGAGGCCGAAAAACCGGAAGACGAAAAACCGGAAAACAAAAGCCAAAGAACCGCCGCAAACTCCAAAACCACGGCGCCGTCCGCAAAAAAATCCCTGCCCGTTTTCGAAACTCTCCCGATCAGATAAGAAGCCAGCCCCGCTGCCATGGGCCAGACAGCCAGAAACAAAAGGAACCCATTTCCGCTCATACCATCACTCCTTCCGCCACGTCCATTATAAAACGGACCATAGGCCCGGAACACAGGCCAAAGACCACAAGCAGACAGGCAAACAGCACCATGGGGACCAACATCCGCCATCCCGGCTCCGTCCGCTTCACGGACGGGGAGGGCTGCTGCCCCGCATTGGGAAACATCGCCCGGACGGTCACCGTCATCATATAGACCCCCGTCATCAACGCCGAATAGAGAAGCACGCCCACAGCCGTCACGCCGATCACGCCGCCGGCTGCCGCCGCCGACCCGGCCAGGTTCCATTTACTGATAAATCCGGCAAAAAGAGGGATTCCCATAAGGGAAAGCCCTGCCGCCGTAAAGCAGGCGAACGTCACCGGCATCTGCCGTCCCAGTCCCCCAAGCTCATAGACAAAATTCTTTCCCGTCCTGTGCATAATGGCCCCTGCGCAGAAAAACGCACAGATCTTCATGATGGCATGGAACACCATATGGATGAGGGCCGCCGCCATCCCCAGAGGATTCCTCATGACCACGCCGAAGAGCACATAGGAAAGATTGCTGATGGTCGAGTAGGCCAGCCGCCG
>CATJIW010000395.1 GCA_949740745.1 uncultured Lachnospiraceae bacterium
CCCCCCCTGCCACTGGTGCCACGTCATGGCCCATGAATCCTTTGAAGACCCGGAGGTCGCCGGGCTCCTTGAGGCTTTCGTCTGCATCAAAGTGGACCGGGAGGAGCGGCCGGAGGTGGACGCCGTCTACATGGCCGCCTGCCAGGCCATGACCGGTTCCGGCGGCTGGCCGCTCTCCGTCTTTTTGACCCCGGAGAAAAAACCCTTTTTCGCAGGAACCTACTTTCCCAAAACCAGCCGGTACGGACAGGTCGGCTTTACAGAGCTGATCAGGCAGATTTCCCTCCTGTGGAGCAGGGACCGGAACCGGCTTTTAGAAGCCGGAAGCCAGATCACCGCCCGGCTGCAGAAGCAGGAGGCCCGGAGGGCGTTCGACACCCCGGACCGAAGCCTCCTGCTCCACGGCTGCCGCCTGCTGGCCCAGAGCTTTGACAGGGCCTTCGGCGGCTTCGGCACGGCGCCCAAATTTCCAACGCCCCACAACCTTCTTTTTCTGATGGAAATGTACCAGCGGGAACCGCTTCCGGACGCCCTCCATATGGCGGAGGCCACGCTTAAGGCCATGGCGGCCGGAGGGATCTTCGACCAGGTGGGGGGCGGCTTTTCCCGCTATTCCACCGACGAGGCATGGCTCATCCCCCACTTCGAAAAAATGCTGTACGACAATGTCCTCCTACTGACCGCCTATTCGGAAGCCTTCCGGCTCACCGGAGATTCCTTCTATGCAGACATCGCCGGCCGGACCGCAGACTATCTGCTCACGGAGCTGGCGGCTCCCGAAGGCGGATTTTACTGCGGACAGGACGCAGACAGCGGCGGGACAGAAGGAAGCTATTACCTTTTCACAAAGGAAGAGGTGATCCGGCTTCTCGGCCGGGAGGACGGCGCCGAATTCGCAGAGCTCTACAATCTCACGGAGACGGGAAATTTCGAAGGAAAAAACATCCCGAACCGGATCGGCCAGAAAAAAGCAGGCTGGCCGGCCGGCGATTCCCGCTTAAAGGCGCTCTCCCAATACCGGAAGGCAAGAATGTCCCTCTCCCTTGACGACAAGCTCCTGCTCTCCTGGAACGGCTGGGCCATCCTGGCATTTGCAAGGGCCGGCCGGATCTTTGACAGCCGGCTTTACCTGGAAGCGGCCATAAATACCCGGAAATTCCTGCAGACAGCCATGACGGACCCCGAAGGGCGCCTCCTCCTGCGCTGCTGCAAAGGAGAAGCCGCCTATCCCGGCCAGCTGAACGACTATGCCGTCTATGCCCTGGCCCTGACAGAGCTCTATCGATCGACCTTTGACGTTTCCTGCCTGGAGGAGGCCGTCTTCCTGGCCAGACAGATCACAGAACGGTTTGAGGACCGGAAAAACGGCGGCTGTTTCATGACGGCCCACGATTCGGGAGAGCTGCTTCTCCGGCCCAAAGAAGCCTGCGACGGAGCCATCCCCTCCG
>CATJIW010000396.1 GCA_949740745.1 uncultured Lachnospiraceae bacterium
GGACGCGGCGGAAGCTTTTTCCCCGGCGGCGAAAGCGGCAGGCGCAGCGTTTTTATTCCTGGGAGAGCCGGCGGCTGTTTTCGGGATCCGGCCGCTTTTGCAGGGGATCGTTTATAATCTCTGTGACAATGCCGTTAAATATAACCGGCCGGGCGGCTCGGTCTTTCTGGAGATCAGGGAAGGGGCGGGGGAAGTCCTTTTGACGGTGAAGGATACGGGAATCGGGATTCCTGCCGAACATCAGGAGCGGATTTTTGAACGGTTTTATCGGGTGGACAAGAGCCATTCCAGGGAAATCGGCGGAACGGGGCTTGGACTCTCCATCGTCAAGCATGCGGTGAAGCTGCATGAGGCGAAGCTGGAGCTTTCCAGCGTACCCGGAAAGGGGACGGAAATTTCGGTTCGTTTTCCAAAGAAAGGAGAAGGAAAGAAGCATGGGGACGGAAAAGCGGTATGGGACCCGCAGGCTCTATCTGATCGGAGGGACCATGGGAGTGGGAAAGACCACGGTCTGTAAATGCCTGAAGGAAATGCTGGAGGGGAGCGTCTTTCTGGACGGGGACTGGTGCTGGGACATGCATCCCTTCCGGGTGACGCCGGAAACGAAGCGGATGGTCCTGGAAAACATTGTCTTTCTCTTAAATAATTTTCTTGGCTGTCCGTCCTTCAGGCATGTGATTTTCTGCTGGGTTATGCATGAGCAGAGTATTATGAACGAGATCCTGTCCCGGCTGGAGCTTTCCGGCTGTGAGGTCCACGTGATCTCGCTGGTCTGCGGGGAGGAGGAGCTTCGGGCCAGGCTTCGCAGAGACGTGGAGGCCGGGCTTAGGACGGAGGCTGCCATTGCAGAGAGTTTAAAGCGGCTGCCTCTTTACCGCGGCCTCCATACGGTGAAGATAGACGTGTCTGCCCTTTCTCCGGAGCAGGCGGCAGGGCAGATTGCAGAACTGGGAAACCGGGACGTGGTAATCGGCAAGGCCAGGCCGCGGGACTGGGAGGCGATGTACCGGAATGTCTGGTCCAGGCCGGAAACTGCCAGATATATGGCGTGGCAGGTGACGAAGGACGAGGAGGCGGCCAGGGCGCGGATGAAGCGGACGGTCGCTTATGAAAAGACTCATGACACCTATCTGGTCTATGAGAGGAAAAGCGGGCAGGCCATCGGCTTTGCGGGGATGGAAGAGATCCGTCCCCATGTGTTTCAGGAGACCGGCATTGCCCTTGGTCCGGAATACGTGGGGAAGGGTTACGGAAAGCAGGTTCTGCAGATACTTTTGGAACGGGGCATTTTACTGGGGGGAACGGAATTTTATTACTCGACCCGAAAAGGAAATGCTGCCGGGAAAGCCCTGGCCTTGTCCTGCGGCTTTGTTTACCGGAATTCGGGACGGAAGACGGATCAGCAAAGCGGGGAGGTGTATGAGCTGGAGATTTATAA
>CATJIW010000397.1 GCA_949740745.1 uncultured Lachnospiraceae bacterium
TAATCGAGGCGACAAGATTCGAACTTGCGGCCTCCGCGTCCCGAACACGGCGCTCTACCAAACTGAGCCACGCCTCGATACCTCCGTAAGTATAGCCTATATTTTGCATATTGTCAAGAATATTTTTAAAATTTTTTCGACTTTTTTTGAAGCCCTTTATTCCGGCTTTTTCCCGGCCGAATTTTCCGCCCTCCGGCAAAGGGGCCCCCTCTGCCGGGCCCGCCTTTTCCTTCCGCCTACTTCATCAGCTTCTGGATCGTCCGGCACAGCTCGTCCACCGATTCTTCCTTTCCCTCCCTGATGTCCTCCACCACGCAGGTCTTGATATGGTTCGACAAAAGCGTGCGGCTGAACGCATTCAGTGCGGAGCTTACGGCCTGCACCTGAGTGAGGATATCCACGCAGTAACGATCCTCCTCCACCATGGCCCGGATTCCCCGGATCTGCCCCTCCACCCGGTTCAGACGGTGGATCAGATCCTTATATTCCTTCTCGTCACGGCGCTTCCTCTTCCCGCAGCTGGCACATTCCTTCCCACAATCCATCCTTCTCCCAGTCCTTTCCCCGTGTCGTCTCCTGAGTTACCGCATCCGGCAGCCGCCGGATACGAACATTCAGACAAATCTCGTATTTATTGTACCACACCCTACAGCGCCAGGTCAAACAGTGAAATCTGATTGGTCTTCGGAAGCTCCCCGAAAATCCCCATGTCCGCCATCAGGTCAATGGTCCCCTTGGGCACCCTGGTCTTCTGCCAGAAATCCTCCAGCGACAAAAACCTGGCGCCGGAGGCGACTGCTTCCACCACCGCCTCCGCTGCCTTGCCGCCCAGCCCGTCAATGGAGCTTAAGGAGGGCATCAGCTTTCCGTCGATGATCTGGAACCGGTCTGCCTGCGCCCGGTAAATGTCCAGGGGCATGAATTCAAAGCCCCTGGCGTACATCTCCTGGACGATCCGCATATCCCGCAGGGTGCCCTGCTCCTTCTGAGACAGGCTGTCCGAACGGTTCTTATAATCCTGGAGATGGTACTCCAGCCTGTCCCTCCCCTGGCACATAAGCTCGTAGGAAAAACCTGACGCCCGGATGCTGAAGAAGGAGGCATAGTAGGCCAGAGGATAGAAAACCTTGCAGTAGGCGATCCGCCAGGCCATCATCACATAGGCCGCCGCATGGGCCTTGGGGAACATGTACTTGATCTTCTTGCAGGATTCGATGTACCATTCCGGCACGTTCGCCTCCCGCATGGCCGTCTCCCACTCCGGCTTAAGCCCCTTCCCCTTCCGGACCGACTCCATAATCGTAAAGGAAAGGCTTTTGTCCATTCCCATGCCGATCAGATAGATCATAATGTCGTCGCGGGTACAGATGGCCGTCTGGATGGTGGCCTGGCCGCTTAAGA
>CATJIW010000398.1 GCA_949740745.1 uncultured Lachnospiraceae bacterium
AGGCAGGAGGGATTCTTTCCCGAGTGACTTCTGCGGTTCTGGGCTTGCCGGAACGCCTGGCGCAGCAGGCTTTGGACGGACATACTGCCAGAATATTCCGACCATTTCTTGTTTCGCAAAGATCTGTGTAAAACTCCTGTTATGTATTCTACCTGTAAGGATTTCAGAATACTGCTTCATACCGTTTGATTATATAACATGACGCCGCAAACAGGCAACAAAAAACCAAAAATTCTGACGACCTACCGCAGATTTTTGATCCACGCCAAAATTTCATGGGCCAGAACGGGCATAGCCGACAGCAAAAGAAGCATCAGCCACTCTCCGAAAGCCAGGGAGCAGGTTCCGAATACGCCGATGAAATACGGCGCCTCCGTGACCAGAAGCTGGAGAAGGATCCCCAGGCCCACCGCCAGGATCATCAGCTTATTGCGGAAATGGCTCATCCGGAACAGAGAAGTTTCCACGTCCCGCATGCCGACGGCATGGAACAGCTGGGAAATCCCAAGCACGGTAAAGGCATAGGTCTGGCAGCGTCCAAGAAGCGCAGGATCCGCCATCAGCCTTCCGAGCGCCTCCACTGTGACCGGCTGTCCGGCCCGCATAAGAGTCCCGATGGGAAGCTGCAGAAAGGCCGCCGTGCTGATGAATGCGATCAGGAATCCGTAAAGCAGGGTGCAGCTTAAGCCTCCCCTTGCGAACAGGCTTTCGTTTTTCGGCCTCGGCGGCCGCTTCATATAATTTTTATTTCCATTTGCGTCCACTCCCAGGGCCAGGGCCGGAAGGGAATCCGTGATCAGATTGATCCATAAAATATGGCTGGGCTTTAAGGGCGACGGCAGGCCCAGGCCGATGGCCGCCAGCATGGTCATGATCTCCCCGAAATTGGAGGAGAGCAGGAAGAGGACTGATTTTTTAATGTTTTCATAGATCCCCCTGCCCAGGTCAATGGCTTTAGTAATAGTGGCAAAATTGTCGTCGGTCAGCACCAGGTCCGCTGCGTTTTTTGCCACGTCCGTCCCGGCCATTCCCATGGCGACGCCCACGTCGGCCGCTTTCAGGGACGGCGCGTCATTGACTCCGTCCCCGGTCATGGCCACGATCTCCCCTGCCGCCTTGTAGGCAGAAACGATCCGCACCTTGTGCTCCGGCGCCACGTGGGCGAACACCCGGAGCCAGGGAAGCCTTTTTTTCAGAGTTTCGTCGGAAAGCGCAGAAAGCTCCTCGCCGGAAATGCATTCCTCGGCCCGGTCGGCGATACAAAGCTCCTTTGCGATGGCAAAGGCCGTGTCCGCCCGGTCCCCGGTGATCATGACGGTCTTCACTCCGGCCCGCCGGAACCTGGCCACCGCCTCCGCCGCCTCCGGCCGTACCGGATCGG
>CATJIW010000399.1 GCA_949740745.1 uncultured Lachnospiraceae bacterium
CTATGTGCAGGAGTACGTGAACCGGAAGGAGCAGGAGGCGAAAGGGGAGGGGACCGTGCGGACCTTCTCCAGAGAAGAGGGAAGGCGGATCAAGAATGCGGTGAAGCGGGTGGCCATGGGGACGGCCGCCACCTATCATGCGACGGCCAATGTGGAATATAATCTTTCCGCCCACCCGGCGGTGGACAATGACCTGGACGTGGCGGAGATCGCCTTCTCCGGAGCAGCGGAGGTATTTGAACGGAAGGCATTCCTGGAGGTTCCCAAGATGATGCTGGGCGAGGATTTTTCCGTGTACCAGCAGCGGGTCCCCGGAGCGTTTGCCTTTATCGGCGCCGGCAACGAGGAGATGGGGCGCGCCTATCCCAACCACCACGAGAAATTCAACATCGATGAGGACGCCGTGACCAACTCCGTCATGATGTATCTCGCCTACGTGCAGGAATATGTGAACCGGAAGGAACAGGAGGCGAAGGGACAGGGCTCTGCAAAGAAATCGGCATCCCAGGAGGGCGGACTCTTCGGTCGGTTCCAGAAGCTGCGCAGGGAGCGGGAGAAGAAATAGGAGAGAGACTGCGGACAAGGCGGTCCGGCTTAAAACCGGCCGAAGGTCTGCGAATGAAAAATATCCATGTTTGTATATACAGGCAGGAAGAAATGCGGGTCCTTTCGTGAGCGAAACCGTATGAATCCCGCCGGTATTTAAAGAATCCCGAGCCTTGAGCGAAGGGGATCTTTTATGTACCGCTGCGGGCTTTTATGAGCGGGAGCGTGTTTTGCGATGAAAGAGCCCGCATTTCTTCCGTCGCCTTTGCGGAGAAAAACCATTGTATTTTCTGGGGAACATATGCTATACTGTGGATACAAAATACTTCGGAGTACAATATGAGAGACGAAATTAATCTGAGGGCTTACGGAAAGATCAATCTGGGCCTTGACGTGACCGGGAAACGGCCGGACGGCTATCACGAGGTGCGGATGGTCATGCAAAATGTGGGCCTTTATGACAACGTAAAAATAGGAACCAGGCGGGCGCCTGGAATCGGGGTGTGGACAAACCTGCCGTTCCTTCCCACGGGGCCGGACAATCTGGTTTACCGGGCGGCAAAGCTTTTGATGGATGAGTTTGGCATTGAGGAGGGCGTTTCCATTTCTCTATATAAGAAGATACCGGTGTCGGCGGGCATGGCCGGAGGCAGCAGTGATGCGGCGGCCGTCCTGGTGGGGATCAACCGGATGTTCCGGCTGGGGCTTTCCAGGGACAAGCTGATGAAGCGGGGAGTAAAGCTGGGAGCCGACGTTCCCTACTGCATTATGCGGGGGACGGCCCTGGCGGAAGGGATCGGCGAGCGGCTGACCCCTCTTCCCTCCA
>CATJIW010000400.1 GCA_949740745.1 uncultured Lachnospiraceae bacterium
AGAATCCCTCCTGCCTTCTCTGGTCTTGCTTCCACGGCGCAGAGGGCTTTTCCCGGATATATTGCCAGAATATTCAATGATTTTTTCAGTTTCGCAAACACCTGTTTTCTTTGTCACTGGTAATTGTGAAACGTGAAATTGCGGAAATAGTCTGGCTGCATGTCCGTCCAAAGCCTGCTGCGCCAGGTGTTTCAGCAAGCCCAGAACCTCAGAACTCACTCGGGAAAGAATCCCTCCTGCCTTCTCTGGTCTTGCTTCCACGGTGCCGAGGGCTTTTCCCGGAAATACTGTCAGAATATTCAATGAATTTTTAAGTTTCGCAAACGCCTGAATAAACAGGTATGTTCTTCGCTAATCATATCACATATGAAAGAATTTGAAAAGCCAAAATCCGGCAGCCTCCCCCAGCCGTCCGCTTCTATCGATCAAATTCGCCGGCATTCTTCTCTTCCAGCACCCGGATCCCGTTATAAAACAGAAAACTTAAGGGGGTCGGGATCCCAAGTTCTTTTCCCAGCCTTACCACCGTCCCGGCGAAAAGCTCCACCTCCGTCTTTTTCTTCCCCTCCAGATCCTGCAGGGTGGACGGCTTATTGGGATACGGAATGTTGTTGATTGCCTCTTCCTGTTTTTCAATGTCGGCTTCGTTTAAATCCACCCCAAGCCGGTTGGCAATGGCCATCACCTCCCGCATGGCTTCCCGCCGGATCTCATTGGCCGGGCCGCTGGAGCGGAAAGCGCCGAAGGGGATGCCGAGAAGGGCGCAGGTCATATTTTCTCCCACGTTGCACATATACTTGAACCAAATCCCCCGCTTCATATCTGCGTCGATCTGATAGGGGATGTCACAGGCGTCAAAAAACGCCTTCACCGCCTTTACCCTGGGCGTCAGCGCCACGTTCTCTGCCTCGCCGAAATGGACCTTCCCCCAGTACGGGTCAAATTCGGCAACGCCGTCCTTCATGACAATGGACATGCGCATATAGGAATACAGGACGTGGTCCCAGCCGTAGGCCGCCGCCACCCGTTCCTCGCTCTCGATCCCGTTCATGACACAGAGGATCTGAGTCCGCTCTCCCACCAGGTTCCGGATATCCTCGATGGCCTGGAAAAGCCCCATGTCTTTCATCGCCATAATAATCAGATCGGCTTTGGGGCCCTCCTCCTCCGGCGTCCGGACGGAAAACTTATAATTGACCCCGTTGACGGTCACTCCCTCCTTCTCCAGCCGTTCCTTCCGGCCGCCCGACGCCACCACCTGAAAATGCTCCCTGCCAAGATACGCTTCCATCCTGGGCGCAAAAAAAGAGCCCATGGCCCCAAGACCGATCAGTGCCGCATACTTTATTTCCATAGTAATACCTCCACATTTGTAAAACTCCTGTCAGACATTTGCGAAACTCGAAAATTCATTGAATATTCGGCAATATTTCCGGGAAAAGCCCTCTGCGCCGTGGAAGCAAGACCAGAGAAGGCAGGAGGGATTCTTTCCCGAGTGACTTCTGCGGTTCTGGGCTTGCC
>CATJIW010000401.1 GCA_949740745.1 uncultured Lachnospiraceae bacterium
CATCTGAATATATTTCCTCTTCCCCGTTTTCCCGTAATCCCCCTCCTCTATGAGATTTTGAATAAAAACCACGGGAAAACGCAAAAAAATTTGTGAAAAATAATTGACATTTTCATCCTCATGTCCTAATATAGAAACATATTAGATAAAATATATTTGTAAAATATTTTTATAAATCAGAGGAGGAAATCACATGAAAACTGCATACCTGAAAGAAAAGAGAAACATCGTCATCCGCGACGACCGTACCGTTCCGGAGCCGGACGAAAACCAGGTCCTGGTTAAAATGGAATACTGCGGAGTCTGCGGCTCCGACGTACATTTCTACCGGGAAGGAAAGGTTGGGGACACCGATGCCCCCAAAGACTTTATCCTTGGCCATGAGGTGGCCGGAACCATCGTCAAAGCGGGGGCAAATGTCACCTCCCTGGTTCCCGGAGACCGGGTCGCCCTGGAGCCCGGCTATACCTGCGGAAGCTGCGAATTCTGCAAAACCGGAAAATACAATCTCTGTCCCGACGTGCAGTTTTTTGCCGCCCCGCCGGTGGCCGGCGCCCTGCAGGAATATGTGGTTCATCCCGCAGATATGTGCTTTAAGCTGCCGGACAATGTTTCTACCGAGGAAGGCGCCCTGGTGGAGCCCCTCGCCGTCGGCATGCATGCCGCCTCTCAGGCCGGCGTGACCCTGGGAAACATCTTCCTGATCCTCGGAAGCGGCTGCATCGGGCTGGTCACTTTGTTATCCGCCAAAGCCCGCGGCGCATCAAAGATCGTGGTGGCAGACCTGTTCGAGAAGCGCCTCCAGATGGCCAAAAAAATGGGGGCTTCGGAAACCATCAACGCCAGGGAAGAAAACGTGCAGGAACGGGTAGCCGCTATTTTCGGGCCTCTGGGCGCAGACATCGTCTTTGAGACCGCCGGCTCCGTCCCCACCATTCAGCAGACCCCTTATTTTGTAAAGCCCGGCGGCACCATCTGCCTGGTCGGCATGGCCGCCGAAAGCATGGTCAACTACAACTTCAACCAGATCATGATGAAGGAAGTCACCATCAAGTCCGTATTCCGTTACCGGAACCTGTACCCGTCGGCCATTTCCGCCATTGCAAGCGGCGCCATCGACGTGAAGCAGATCGTGACCCACCGCTTCTCCTTCGACGAGTCCGACGAAGCCTTCCGAAACGCCGTGGACAACGCTCAGAACGAGATCAAGGAAGTTATCGTCTTTTAAGGTTTTCTTTCTTATATACTTTTATGAAAGGAGCCGTTGCAAAACAGATAAGTAATTATCTATGGAGCAATGGCTCCGCCTTTATGCAAAAAATCAGCAGGCTCCAAAGAACCTGCCATCTATAGTATATATGTAATGCTCAAA
>CATJIW010000402.1 GCA_949740745.1 uncultured Lachnospiraceae bacterium
GGCCCCGCCGGCAAGACAGGCCGCCCCCAATTTTGCCGGGCCGCCGGCTTTTTTGACAAGAAGCCAGAGGAACCAGCCGAGGAACGGAATGAAGGTGAGGATGCTGACGAGCTGCACCAGCCCCGGCCTGCGGTCGAGCCGGTTTAACATAAATCCACGGTTGTGGTGCTTTTCCAGGACAAAGCCGCCGGCAAGCCGGACGGGAAAGCCGGATCCGTCCCGGTTTTCGATCTGTTTTTTGATGAAGAGGTCCAGCCCGAAAATGCACAGGGCAAAAAGCAGATAGATCATAAGAGCTCCTTTTTATAAAGCCGCCGCCAGTTCTTTTACATAGGCCGCAACAGAATCATGGAGATCCTCTCTGGAAAGGGCGAAGTCCAGGGTGGCCTGGATGAAGCCGAATTTGTCGCCCACGTCGTAGCGGTGCCCCTCGAAATCGTAGGAATAGACCGCCTGGGCGTACATGAGCCGCTTGATGGCGTCCGTAAGCTGGATTTCTCCGCCGGCGCCGATTCCCTGGGTCTCCAGATAGTCGAAGATTTCCGGTTTTAACACATAACGGCCGAGAACGGCCAGATTGCTGGGCGCGTCCTTCAGGTTCGGCTTTTCCACCATGTCATAAAGCTTTTTCAGCCGGGATTCCTCGGCGAACTGATGGATGGAAGGAGCAACGATGCCGTATTTGTGGACCTGGCTGTCCTCCACCTGCTGGACCCCGACCACGGACGCTCCCATTTTTTCGTAGGCGTCGATGAGCTGCTTCAGGGCCGGCTTCCCGCCTTCGTTGATGACCACGTCGTCGCCTAGGAGGACGGCAAAGGGCTCGTTCCCGATAAAGGACTTGGCGCAGAGGATCGCATGCCCCAGTCCCTTCGGCTCCTTCTGGCGCACATAATAAATATTGGCAAGTCCGGCAATCTGATCGATCAGGTCGGCTTCCGCCTGCTTGCCGGACTCCAGGAGCCTGGCCTCCAGCTCATAATTTTTGTCAAAATGGTTCTCCATGCAGTGCTTGTTGGAATTGGTGATGATCAGGATCTCCTCAATTCCGCTCTGTACCGCCTCCTCCACAATATACTGGACCGTGGGGATATCCACGATGGGGAGCATCTCCTTGGGGATGGCCTTGGTGGCAGGAAGAAAACGGGTGCCCAGCCCGGCCGCCGGGATCACCGCTTTCTTGACAGGTATTTTTTTCATGGCAAAAACTCCTTATTCATAATTAATTGATAGGACTATCATAACAGGCGCAGAAAGAAAAGTAAAGAAATCCTTGCGTTTCCGCATTTACCGGCGGGCAGGAAGAAAAACTGTTTTTTCTAAGCCGGAACCATTTGAAAGCC
>CATJIW010000403.1 GCA_949740745.1 uncultured Lachnospiraceae bacterium
AAATGATTGAAGTATTTATAAGTGGTACTATCATTGACTCGCTATTTATTTTACATAATTTGTTAAAAAATATCAAGCTATTTTTTTCCTTTTTTAAGTTGCGCCGCCGCTTTTATTCATAATTGATAATTATCATATTTTTAGCGGAAAATATCCGGCAAAATGCCATAGCGGCGGAAACGGAAGGCGCGCCGTCACTTGAGGTTTTCCGGATTCAGGCAGAACAGCTCCGGCAGTACGAAACGCCCGTCCTTCCTCACCAGCCTCCCGTCGAAATACATCTCCCCTCCGCCGTATTCCGGCGTCTGGATGCAGACCAGGTCCCAGTGAATGGCGGAGCTGTTCCCGTTGGGAGCCTCCTCGTAGCAGTTGCCCGGCGTGAAATGGAAGGAGCCCCTGATCTTCTCGTCAAAGAGAGTGTCCTTCATGGGCTTCGTCACATACGGATTGACGCCTATGGCAAACTCGCCGATGCAGCGGGCGCCCTCGTCGATGTCAAAAACCTGATTGATCTTCTCCGTATCATTGGCCTCCGCCTTCACGATCCTTCCCTTCTCAAAGGTCAGACGGATGTTTTCGTAGGTGAAGCCCTGGAACACAGACGGTGTATTATAGGAAAGAACTCCGTTCACGGAATCTTTCACCGGCGCCGTATACACCTCCCCGTCGGGAATGTTCATGGTCCCTGCGCAGGGGATCACCGGAATCCCCTCAATCGAAAAGGAAAGATCCGTGCCGGGCCCCGTAATCCGAACCTCCTTCGTCTGCTCCATCAATGCGGTCAAAGGCTTCATGGCCTCGCCCATCTTCCTGTAATCCAGACAGCACACGTCAAAATAGAAATCCTCAAAAGCTTCCAGGCTGGTGCCGGCGCTCTGGGCCATGGACGGCGACGGATAGCGGAGCACCACCCACTTCGTCTCAGGCACCCGGATCTCATGGTGGACCGGAGTCGTATAAAGGGCGCTGTAGCGCCTCGTCTGCTCCTGAGGCACATCGGCCAGCTCATTGATGTTGTCCCCGCCCCGGATTCCCAGATAGCAGTCCATCTTCGACATCTCCAGGCCGTCCACCTCGGCCATCAGCTTTAACTGCCCGTCCGTACAGGAAAGAAGCATCTCCCTCTGCATCCTCGTATCCGTGAAATGCGGAAACGGCAGGCCGCCCGCCCGGTAAACCTCCCGGACCACGCATCTTGCCAGATCCCCCGTATCCATCCCCGTATAATGCACATACACCTTTTCCCCCGCCTGCACCCGGCAGGAATCATTTACCAGATTGTAAGCCAGCCGCTTGATCCTCTCGTCCATCTCCATCTCCTTTCTCTAAAACCATAAACCAGGCAATTGCGAAGCTCAAGAATTCATTGAATATTCCGGCAATATTTCCGGGAAAAGCCCTTTGCGCCGTGGAAGCAGGACCAGAGAAGGCAGGAGGGACTCTTTCCCGAGTGACTTCTCTGGTTCCGGGCCTGCTGAAACGCCTGGCGCAGCAGGCTTTGAACGGACATGCTGCCAGAATGTTCCCCACAATTTCACGTTTCGCAATTATCCAAAATCATAAATCTTCCGCCCATGGCCTCTCCCTCTTCCCGGTTATGGGTCACTAAGAGCAAGGTCCTTCCCTGCCTCTTTGCCCGGACATAGGCCATGGTCTTTTGTTTTGTATCTGCGTCAAGCCCCTCGAAGGGCTCATCCAGCACAATCAGCCGGCTGTCCGCCATCATGGCCCGGACAATGGCGCATCTCCTCCGCATTCCGCCGGAGAGGGCCGACACCGGCTTTGCAAGGTCCTCTCCGAAAAGGCCCACCGCCTCCAGATGCTCCCGGACCGCTTCTGCAGAGCTTCCCTTTCCGAGGACAGCCCTCACGTTGGCTTCGGCGTTAAAGGACTCGAACAGCCGATCCTCCTGGAACACGGCGCTTTTTTTCGCCGGCACTCCGGACACCGCTCCCCCGTCGGCCTTTTCAAGCCCCAGAAGCAGCCGCATAAGAGTCGTCTTTCCGCATCCGGACTTTCCCATAAGTACCGTGATCTCCCCCAGGGGAAGCTCCGCCGAAAAATCCCGGAACACAATTTCCTTTCCATAGCTTTTCCACAAATGCTCCACCGTAATCTTCAAAATCTCTCCAATCGCTCAAAGGCCCGCTTCAAAAGCCCCAGAAAAACCTTCTCAAACAGGACGCTTACAACCACAACCACGGCCGTCCAGGCAAAAAGCTCCGCCGTGTCCAGATAAACCTTGGCCTCATACAGCCGTTCTCCGATGGAGCCGTCCGGAATCCCGATCACCTCCGCCGCCACTCCCGCCTTCCAGGAAATTCCAAGAGCCGCCATGCAGGCGGAAAACAGGAAGGGACGAATCTGAGGCAGATAAAGATAGCAGAGCTTCTTAAGCCTGGGAATCCGGAACACCTCCGCCATCTCCAAAAGCTTTCCGTCCGACGCCTGCATGCCTGCCAGCACGTTAAAATAAAAGATAGGAAGCACCATCAGGAAGGAAATGAACACCGAAAGCCCCGACCTCTCCAGCCAGATCAGGCTCAAAATGATAAAAGAGGCCACCGGCACCGACTTCACCGCCGTCATAAAGGGCCACAGCATAATTTCCAGAAAGGGGGCCCAGGCCGCAAGGACGGCAAGGGCCGCCCCCAAAAAGAGCCCCAGGAAAAAGCCGGCCTCGATCCGCAGAAAGCTTGCGCCCACGGTCTGCCAGAAATCCCGTTCCAAACAAAGCTCCCCCAGCCTGGCGGCGGCGGCAAGGGGTGAGACCAGGATCAGCTTCTGGCCTACGGCCATGGAAAGAACCTGCCACAGGAGAAGAGCGGCTGCTATGGAAAGCAGCCGTTCTCGTTTTCGCCCTCTCACGGGAGTACCAGATAAAAGTTGTCGTCCGGCATAGCTCCGCCTACCGCCTTGGGATTGGCGTCATAAAGCACCTTGAGGTATCCCTCCACGGCCGCCTTCATCTCCTCCCCGGCCAGATAGGTCACATTACAGCCGGGGATCGCCTTTTCGGCCACGGCCGCCTTCACAATGTCATACTTCTCCACCAGGGCCGCGCCCTCCGGCAGGTTCTCGTTCAGATAAGCGGCGGAAGCTTCATATTCCTCCAAAAAGGTCCGAAGCTCGTCGGGATGGTTCTCGGCGAACTCCTTCCGGACCACCAGCCCCGCCGTGATCAGACGGCTTCCGTTCTCCAGCCTGTCCCATTCCTCCGTGAGGTCAAGGGCAATGCGGAAATTCTCAAGCTGTCCCCCGGCCACCGTCACAAAGGGCTGGGGCAGCATGGCGACGGCATGGTCCGCCTGGGCCATTTTGGCCACCGTCTCCGTCGGCTCGCTCATCCACTCGATGGTCACGTCCGCATCCGGATCCAGCCCATTTTCCAAAAGCAGATAACGGAGCGCATATTCCGGCGTGGTGCCCTTGCCCGTGGCATAAATGGTCTGACCCTTTAAGTCGGCAATACTCTGCACCTCTTCCCCTCCCGTCTCTGCGATATAGAGAACGCCAAGGGTATTGACGGCCGCAAACTGCACCGCCCCCTCCGAGTTATGGTAGATCACGCTGGCCAGATTGGCCGGAACCGCCGCCACGTCAAGCTCCCCCTTCAGAAGCTTCGGCGCCAGCTCGTCCCCGGAAATCGCCATGGTAAACTCGATCTCACTTTTCGCCTTTCCCTGCTCTGCATCATCCAGAAGCTTCACCATGCCCATGGAGGTGGGCCCCTTCAGGCCGCCCAGGCGGATCTTCACGGCCTCCGTCTGGACGCCGGCCTCTTCTGTCTCCTCATCCGTCTGCGTCTGTGCGGCCACCGTCTCTTCTGCGGTCTCTGCCGCCCCCGTGGTCTGCGCCAGCCTCGTCGTCTCCTCCAGGGCCTCTGTTCCTGTTTCCGCTTTGGCCGCTTCCGTTTCCTCTGCTTTCTTCCCGCAGCCGGCCATGGACGCAAATGCCATCGCCGCCGCCAAAATCACCGCACATGTTCTTTTCATTGCTCATTCTCCCTTTCTTGCTTCTGATCCTTTCGTGTTTCGCAATTACCTGTTTCCCGGCGCTTCCTTAATCCTCGCCTTCTCCGGCTTTTTCTTCCGCTTCCGCCTTCTGCGTTTCCTCTGCCTGTTCTGCGCTCATCCGCTCCGTCTCCTCTTCCGCCTTTTTCTCCCTTGGATATTTCTTTCCGCAATAAGCAAAAATGGCGATTCCCGCAGCGAACATAAAGACGGCGATAAACTGAGAGGTGGACAGAGGGCCCACGCTTCCTCTGGGATCGTCCCGGAAGCATTCAATCACGAACCGGCCCACGCTGTAAAAAATCAGGTACAGGCCGCCCACCTGTCCGTCGCTCTTCACCCGCTTCGCAAAAAACAGCAGGGCAAAAAAATTCAAGAAATCCGCCGCCGCCGAAATGAGCTGTGTCGGTATCAGCGGGACACCCCCCGGCGCATAATTGCAGGATTCCGGAAACACGATGTGAAATGCACTCTCCGTTACCTTTCCGTAACAGCAGCCGGACATAAGGCACCCGAACCGGCCGACGGCCTGCGCCAGGGCCACAGACGGCATGACCAAATCAAAATATTTAAGGAACGAAAGCTTCTTCACCCGGCAGAACACATAGCCGGTGAGGATGCCTCCGATCAGGCCGCCGTAGACCACAAAGCCGCTGGCCAGAGTCTCCAGAAAATATTTCGGATTTTCAAACAGGACCGGAAGCTCCGTGATGATGAACAGGACCTTCGCTGCCCCCCAGCCGCAGACCAGGCACCAGATGCCCAGTGAAAAAATCTGATCGTCTCCGACCGCATACTTTTTCTCCCGGTACATGCCCACCAAAAACGCCGCCAGCACGCCCAGGGCAACCATAAACCCATATCCGTAAATGGTAAAGGGACCAATCTCAAACAAAACCTCTTTCATGTAACCGCTCCTTTTCGTCTGTATGGCCCTTCCCCCGTCAAAAACGGAAAAAGCGCCGTTGTCATTATACCAGACTTCGGCGCTTTCCGCAAGAAAAGTGTACGTCGCTTTTTCCTCACTCCCGCTCCTGCTTCCTCCGGCCCTCCAGTGAAAGCAGTTTTTCCTTCCGTTCCAGGCCCCCGGCGTACCCCGTCAGCCTTCCGCCGGCACCGCCCACCCGGTGGCAGGGAACGATCAGGGAAATGGGATTGCGGCCCACCGCATTTCCCACGGCCCTGGCGGAGGTTTGAAGGCTTTCCGGCCCTTCCGAAAGCCGCCCGGCAATTTCTCCGTAGGTGACGGTCGTTCCGTAGGGAATCGTAAGCAGAAGCTCCCAGACCCGCTTCTGAAAAGCCGTCCCCTCAAGCGCCAGGGGAGGCATGAAATCCGGCTCCTCTCCTCTAAAATAAAGCTCCAGCCACTCTGCCGTCCGGTCAAATACGGGCAGATCCCTTTGCACCGCATCGGATCCCAGAGTACTTCCGAAATACTTCTGTCCCTTAAACCACAGCCCTTTGAGGGCTTCCCCGCCGCTGGCAAGAAGAATGCTACCGAGAGGGGAGGGATACTCATACACCGCTTCCATACGATCACCTCCGCTGATTTTCGATAAATGTCTGAGTCTCACAATCGCCCGTTTTCTTATAACAGGTACGAAATCATAAGTTTCATTTTTCCATTATATCACACAGGCGCAATTTGTCCATCCGGTCTCTTTATCCGGCTGCCCCGATCCGGATAATCTCGTCGGCCTCCCCGGCCAGCTCCCTGCTGTGGGTCACCACGATGACGCACCGGTCCTCCTCATGGGCAATGCGCTTCAAGATAGCCGTCACCTCAAAGGCCGTTGCCTCGTCCAGGTTCCCGGTGGGTTCGTCCGCCAGAAGCACCTTCGCCTCGCTGGCAAGCGCCCTGGCAATGGCGACCCGCTGCTGCTGGCCGCCGGAAAGCTGCAGCACGTTCCGCTTCCAGAACTCCGGGCCGATTCCCATGCTCTCCAAAAGCTTTCCCGGCTCCTTTCTTCCCCCCAGCCTCACATTCTCCGTCACCGTCAGATAGTCAATCAGGTTATAGCTCTGGAACACCAGAGAAACATGGCGTTTCCGATGCTCCCGCAGTCCCCTTGCCGATACCGGCCTTCCCTCGTAACAGATTTCCCCCTCTGTCGGCACGTCCAGCCCGGCAAGCAGAGAAAGGAACGTCGTCTTCCCGGAGCCGCTGGGGCCCAGGACGGCATACAGCTTCCCGCAGGAGAACCCCGCATCCATATGGTCCAGAATCCGTTTTTCCTTCCGGGACCTGTAACAATACGATACGTTTCTCGCTTCTAAAATCATATTATTTCCAACCTCCTCAAAAAAATCAGTTTAAACGTTTGCGAAGCTAAAAATCCCTTGATTATCCCGGCAATTGCTTCCACCCAAAGCCTGGCAGGCTTACGAAAGCCCGCTCAGGATCCTCGCCGGTTTTTTCCTGAGAAGAAAAATTCCGGCAGCTCCCACGGAGCCGCCCACCAGCATAAAAATGCCGGCCCCGCAGGCTCCCGCCATTTCCCCGGTGACGGCGATCTCCACCCCCGTCACCTCCGCTTCCGTTTCTCCGGCACCCTCCACCTTGTCCGCATCCATGCTCCTTTGCAGTTTTTCCTGCTTCAGCTGCCCGGCCACCAGATACTCGGCCACGGCCCTCGAAGCCCAGGGGGCCGCCGGCAGAGAAAGGGCGAAGGCCAGGGAGGAGATCAGGACCGCTTCCAGAAGCAGCTGCCCCAAAATGCTTCCCTTGCGGATTCCCAAAGCCAGAAGGACTCCGTTTTCCCTGGACCGGTTCCGCATCCAGAACAGGAAGATCAAAAACAAAATCAGGAAGCCGGCACACAGGATGACAGCGACAAACAGCCCGCTCACCCTCTCCAGATCATTAAAATTCGAAGACATGGTGGAAAGCTCCCCGTTCCGGTCAATAAAGTCATACCGCTCCCAGTCGATCTCCACCTTTTTCATAGCCTCCCTGACCTCCTCATATCGGTCCACGTCCGCCGCCTGAAAATAAGCATGCTCAAAGCAAGGGTCGCCCTCCGCCCCTTCCGCCTTTTCCGGGAACCTGAGATCCGTGAAGATCACGTTCTCCGACCGGAAGGTGTCCCCGCTCATATAAGCCGCCATAGGCTGCTTCACCCGGTAGATTCCGATAACCGTCGCCTGACGGACCGAAGCCCCGGAAGCATCCTTTCGATCGCCAAAGCTTAAGACGCTGCCCGGAGAAAGCCCGTTCTTCTCTGCCAGCTCTTCGGAAATGACGCAGACATCCACATCCTCCGGCCCGGTCATGCGCCCCTCCTTGAGAAATACATTGCCGGAAAGGACGTTGGAATCCAGCTCCATCTTCCGGTTCCCGAGAAGCGTTACGCACCCCAAATCCTCATTCTGATCCACGTCCGGGTCCTCAATCCTTTGAAAGCCGACCGGCCGGACCGCGGTCACGCAGGTAGTAATGTTATAATCGGCGATTCCTTCCACCGAGGCCAGGGCCTCGATATCCGGAAGCTTCAGGCTCTCAAAGGAATTGTCCGCCCAGCTTATCCACTGAACCCCGTAGGCCGTCTCCATTTTTTTCTGATGGACTCCTTCCAGAGAGCCCTCCCTGCCGTTTCCGATCCGTTCCGAAATCTCCGAAAGCCGCCTGGAACGGTTCTTCTCATTGGCATCCAGCCGGAACCCGGCCCCCACGGCCTGCCTCGCCGCATCCTGCCTCTGCACATTGGCCCGCCTTGCCGCCATGCCGGCCAAAAGAAACAGACTGATTGTTCCTGCCGCCAGAAAAAGAAGCAGGCTCCTTATCGGCTTTCGAACCACAGACCGCCACGCTCTTTGTACACTGTTCAACATTCATTCCTCCATTCTCGATAAAATCTCCCTGGGATTGTGTTTAAGGACCGGAAAAGCAGAGATTCCCGCCGAACCAAGGACCAGGGCGCCTCCCAGCAGGAAAAGCGCTGCCAGATGTCTTCCCTCCACATGGGCCCCCGCAAGGGCCGCAAGCTCGCCGGAGCCGAACATTCCCTGCAAAATCCCGCCTGCAAAAAGGCCGGTGAAACAGGCGGCTCCGAAAACCGAGAGGACAAACAGACAGGCCGCTTCTGAAAACGTCTGCAAAAGAAGTTCCCATCTGGAGCCTCCAAGGCTGATCAGGACGGCAAACTCCCTCTGCCTGGTCCGCATCCACATGCAGAGAATCAGCGACACCACCACGGCGGCCGTCACCAGAGTAAGGACAAGAAGCGCTGCGGTAATGGAAACCACCTGCTGCAGAGGAGCCTCCAGCCGTTCAAACAGCGTGTCGGAAGCAGAAAGCTTCAGCCCCTCTCCTGCGATCTCCCCAATCTTCCCGTACAGCTCCTCCAGCCGCTCCGGCCGCAGGCTGTAAACAGAAACCGAAGAATACCCCTGCTTCCCGAACAATTCCTCGAAAAGCGCAAAGTCCACAAACAGCTGGTTCTCAATCCGGTGGGCAGAATGCACGGAATCGTCCTGCCTGCGCTCCATGCCGGAAAAAAACAGGCCGATAATCCTGCCGGAAGCCTTCCCTCCCCCCTCCGTCTCAAAGCTCAGCTCATCCCCCACCGAAAGCCCGTTGGCCTCCGCCAAAAGAGAATTGACCAGAATCCCCTTTCGGACCGTCCGATCAATGGGAACTCCTTCCAGAAGCCGGTACTTTTCCTCCGCAAACAACCCGTCCGCCTCCGTGTCGTCCATGGCCCGCAGCGTGACGGTCCGGTTATCCTCCTCCTTTGACCCGCTTCCCGTTATCGGCACAAGGCCGGAGGGCAGCGCCCTGTGCTCTGCTGTCCGGTTCAGGGCGGAAACCTCCGGAAGCGCCCCGATCCGGACAAGCAGCTCCTCTGAAATCCCGCCTTCCCCGTCCCCGGTCTGCAAAAGAACCTTTGACCCGGTCTTTTCCCGAAGCCTTGCGCCGGCCTCCTCCGCCGTCTGCAGAATCACCAAAGACAGAAGAAGGAGTGTATTTACCACAAACAAAAGTCCAAAAAGTACCAGGCTCTTCCCCCGCTTCCTTCTTAAATAGAGGAATCCCCTTTTCCAAAACCTCATGTCATCCCTCCATTCTCCGATAAATATAAACCGATTCCGCAATCAGGCTTCCGTCCTCCCCATAGGTTCCGTAAAGGACCAGGCTGGTCTGCTTCTTCACGTCCTCCAAGGAAGCCGGCTCACAGACGGCCCCGGCACTTATGACATCGACCTTTGCGATCTGAAAGACACAGTCCGGCCCGTAAACGACCTTCACCTTCTCCTCCTCCTCCTCATGTCCCTCCGCCGCTTCCCAGGCGATCCCGCCTCCATCTTCCCCTTCCTCCACATGGGTCGGCACCAGACTGCAGCCTTCTTCGGAAAAATCCGCAACAGTCCCTTTCAGATCCGCTTTCTCAAGAAGAAGGTCGGCGTCTATCAGGTTTCCCTCCCCGGCCTCCGTTCCCCCTCCGGTCTCCCCGTTCTGAGAGCTCCCGCCGGCCAGAGTCTCCCCGCCCCCCCTGCCAGTCTCCAATGGCCC
>CATJIW010000404.1 GCA_949740745.1 uncultured Lachnospiraceae bacterium
CCGCCCATGGAATCCTGCGCCGCCATCCGTTCCTCGGCGGCGAGCCGGACTTTTTCGGCGGCCTTTGCATCCGGCATGCAGAAGGGGTTTTCTTTGCAGAGAGCCAGATCCGCAGCTTCACAGCAGATCCCGCCGATCTCCTGCGCCCAGGCGCATACTTCTATGCCCAGTGCCTTTAGGATTTTCATGGCGACGGCCCCTGCCGCCACCCGGCCGATGGTTTCCCTGCCGGAGGAACGTCCGCCGCCCCGGTAATCCCGGAAGCCGTATTTGGCGTCGAAGCCGTAATCGGCGTGGCCGGGCCGGTAGCAGGAGGCGATCTGGGAATAATCTCCCGACCGCTGGTCTCTGTTGAAGACTGCCATGGAAATGGGGGAGCCGGTGGTGAAGCCCTCGAAAACGCCGGAAAGGATCTCTACCGCATCGTCCTCGGCCCGTTTCGTGGCATAGCGGCTCTGTCCCGGCTTCCTCCGGTCTAAAAACTCCTGGACGTCCGCTTCGCAGAGAGGGATTCCGGCGGGGCAGCCGTCCACGACGACGCCCAGCGCCTTTCCGTGGGATTCGCCCCAGGTGGTGAGAGTGAATCGTTTACCGTATGTTGAACCTGACATGGGAACCTCCGATCTGAAATGAATTCTATGGCTATTATAGACCATGGGAGAGGGCGGGGCAACGGAAATTTGGGAAATTTCCGAATTTATCTGTTTGCATTTCGGACGGAAGTTTCTTATAATAGCGGGGAAAGCCGTCTGCAGGGCGGGGAAAGGCGGCAGACCAAAAAGGCGAGAATGCGAAAGGATGGAATGAGGACGTGCTGAAGAGTATTATTTTTGACATGGACGGAGTGCTGGTCAACAGCGAGCCGGTCCATTATAAGGCGTATCTGATGGCCCTGGAGCCCTGGGGAAAGACCTTTTCCTATGAGGTCTACAAGACTTATGTGGGGACGGTCAACGCAGTGATCATAGACGGGTTGATTGAGCGGTTCGCACTTCCGGTCACAAGGGATGAATTCAATGAACAGATGAAAGAAAAGAAGGCGTATCTTTATGAGCGGGACGGGTATCCGGGGATCGACGGGGTGCCGGAGATGCTGGCGGGGCTTAAGGCGGCCGGCTACCGGCTGGCGGTGGCGTCCTCGTCCCCTTATGAAAATATCGTCAGGGCGACGAAGGCCCTGGGCATTGATTCTTATTTCGACGTGCTGGTGAGTGGGGAGAGCGTGGAGAGGCCGAAGCCGGCGCCGGACGTGTTTTTAAAGGCGGCCGGGGCCCTTGAGACGGCG
>CATJIW010000405.1 GCA_949740745.1 uncultured Lachnospiraceae bacterium
GCCTCCTGGATGCGGACGGCCATCGGCATCATGGAGAGCAGCCACATCCGGGTGGTCCGGGTGGCGGACAACATGCGGAACGTGGCCGTGACCGAGGGGGACAAGGTGGAGGCCCAGATCAAGTTCGGCTGGGAGGTGGACGCCTATCCGGTCAACGAGATCGCCGAGTATGTAAAAGACGTGTCCCAGGGCGATATAGACGCATTGGTGGAAGAATATTATGATAAATATGAGATTTTGCCGGAGGGCAGGGACCAGGAAGAGTTTAAACGGCATGTAGCCGTGCAGGCCGGGATCGAGATCGGGTTTGAGAGATTCCTGAAGGAGAAGGATTATCATGCCATCGTGACTCATTTCGGCGACCTGGGGGCGCTGCGGCAGCTTCCGGGGCTGGCGGTCCAGCGGCTTATGGAAAAGGGCTACGGCTTCGGCGGCGAGGGCGACTGGAAGACGGCGGCCATGGTCCGTCTTATGAAGCTGATGACAGCAGGGATGAAGGATGCGAAGGGAACCTCCTTTATGGAAGATTACACTTACAACCTGGTTCCCGGAAAGGAAGGAATCCTCCAGGCCCATATGCTGGAGGTGTGCCCGTCCATTGCGGAGGGAAGGATCGGCATCCGGGTGAATCCTTTAAGCATGGGCGACAGGGAGGATCCGGCCCGTCTGGTGTTTACCGCCAAGACGGGACCGGCCATTGCGGCGTCCCTGATCGACCTGGGGACCCGGTTCCGCCTGATCGTCAATTCAGTGGACTGCAGGAAGGTGGAAAGGCCCATGCCGAAGCTTCCCGTGGCGACGGCCTTCTGGACGCCGCAGCCGGATCTTGCGACCGGCGCCGAGAGCTGGATTCTGGCCGGAGGCGCCCATCATACGGCCTTCTCGTATGATCTGACTGCGGAGCAGATCGGCGACTGGGGCGCCGCCATGGGCATCGAGGTGGTGTACATTGATCGGGATACTACCATCCGCAGCCTTAAGAACGAGCTGCGCTGGAATTCTGTGGCGTTCCGGTAAAGCAGGCCGGATTCTGACGCCTGCGTCCATTCAAAGCCTGCTGCGCCGGATGGCTTTTCCTGGAAGCGATCGTCAGAATCACCTAAGGTTATTTGAATAAGCGTTTGCGCAACCCCAAAATACATTGAAATTCTGGCAGTATTTCCGGGAAAAGCCCTCTGCGCCGTGGAAGCAAGACCAGAGAAGGCAGGAGGGATTCTTTCCCGAGTGACTTCTGCGGTTCTGGGCTTGCCGGAAC
>CATJIW010000406.1 GCA_949740745.1 uncultured Lachnospiraceae bacterium
AGGGATTCGAACCCTTGCGCCGCTATTAACGACCTACTCCCTTTCCAGGGGAGCCCCTTCAGCCAAACTTGGGTACTTCTCCATGCTGTGCCTGAATGACAATCTTCCTTATTATATATCGCTTGTCCTCTGCTTTCAGAAAGCGGAGAGGGTGGGATTCGAACCCACGCGCCCTTGCGGACAAACGGTTTTCAAGACCGCCTCGTTATGACCACTTCGATACCTCTCCAAAGCGTGCCCAGCTATGTTACCACATAAGGAGAAGCTTGTCAAGAGGAAGTCTTTAATTATTTTCGATTTTTATTGGCGATTTCTCATCGCCGGCGCCGCTCTCACATGCGCAAGTGATATTCTAGCACTAACCAACCGTCCTGTCAATGGGAAATTTGAAATTTTTCACAAAACATTTTCGGAGCAGGGATCTGCCGTCCTTTTCGCCCGTGGTTCTATGTTTTCCTTGCAGTTTTCAGACCTTTTCTGTATACTGATACTGTCACCTTTATTTTGAGAAATCCGGCAGAACGCCTTCGTTTTTCCGGATCCAGAGCATAAGTACGGAGGATAATACATTATGGGTGGTTTCTTTGGGGTTGCTTCCAAAAACGACTGTGTTTTCGATCTGTTTTTCGGCACGGATTATCATTCCCACCTTGGGACAAGGCGTGCCGGCATGGTTACCTATGATAAGGAAAAAGGCTTCGACCGCGCCATTCACAACATCGAAAATTCCCCCTTCCGGACAAAATTTGACCGGGACGCCAATTCTATGAAGGGAAATCTCGGCATTGGCTGCATTTCCGATTATGAGCCGCAGCCGCTCCTGATCCGTTCCCATCACGGAACTTATGCGATCACCACGGTCGGAAAGATCAACAATTCGGATGCAATTGCAGACAGACTTCTCCAGTCTTCCCATTCTCATTTCTTTGAAATGAGCGGCGGCCTCATCAATGCCACGGAGCTGGTGGCAACCATTATTAATCAGAAAGAAAACTTTATCGAGGGCATTCAGTACGCACAGGAGCTGATCGACGGCTCCCTGACCATGCTGATCATGACTCCCAAAGGAATATATGCCGCAAGGGACCGTCTGGGACGGACGCCGGTGGCCATCGGCAAAAAGGAAAATGCCTACTGCGCCGCATTTGAAAGCTTCGCCTATCTGAATCTCGGCTACAGCGATTATAAGGAACTTGGCCCCGGAGAGATTGCCGTGATCACGCCGGAAGGCATGAAAACGCTGGTGCAGCCGGGAAAGGATATGAAAATCTGCACCTTCCTCTGGATCTATTACGGATATCCCTCTTCCTCTTACGAGGGCATCAATGTGGAACAGATGCGTTACCAATGCGGCGCAAAGCTTGCGAAACGGGACACTGTGCAGCCTGACACCGTGGCCGGCATCCCGGATTCAGGCATTGCACACGCCGTCGGCTATGCCAATGAATCGGGAATTCCCTTTTCCCGCCCTTTCATTAAGTATACGCCCACCTGGCCCCGTTCGTTTATGCCCACCATCCAGACCCAAAGGAATCTGATCGCAAAGATGAAGCTGATCCCCGTCCACGACCTGATCCAGGGCAAACGGCTTCTGCTCATCGATGATTCCATCGTCCGCGGGACGCAGATGCGGGGAACCACCCAGTTTCTCTATCAGAGCGGCGCCAGGGAGGTTCACATCCGCCCGGCCTGCCCGCCCCTGCTCTATGGCTGTAAATATCTGAATTTTTCCCGGTCCTCCTCGGAAATGGATCTGATCACCAGGCAGGTCATCAAGGACATGGAGGGCGATGACAAATTTGCAAGGCTGGACGCTTATTCCAATCCGGAAACAGCCGAGTATCAGGAAATGGTGCGGCACATCGGAGAACGGCTGGATTTTACCTCCCTGCGCTATCACCGGCTGGGTGACATGATTGAATCGGTGGGGCTGGATCCCAAAAAGCTCTGCACCTACTGCTGGGACGGACGGGAGTAAAGCGTCAAAGGATCAGTGCGCAGAAAAGCCCCCGGCGCGTTCCCTCTGCAGACACATCGGTCTGCCAGGAAAACATGCCGGGGGCTTTTATCACGGTCTTCTAAAATAGAAAACGCCCGCTTCTTCATCTCCGCAGTTTATCTAAAATTCCCATTACAAGCAGAGTCTCCTCCTGCCAGGAACGGAGGCTTTCTCTGTCTCCGGTTTCCATGGCCCGCACAAAGTCTGCCGCTTCATAGATCATCCGGTTAAGGGACAGGTCATATGCCGCGCTTTTTCGTTCTCCGTTCCGCAGAAACAGCTCAGCGCTTCCCCAGAGGTTTCCGCCCTCCTTCACCACGATATAGCCCTTTTCCCCCTCAATTACCGCCCGGTTGTCGCCGTCGCAGTCCTTTGCCCCCATGCAGGTGCAGACGAAGCCATCGTAGGAAAGCACCGCCGTGCCGGAGCAGTCGATGCCGTTAAAGCCCCTGTTTGCAAAATAGCAGGCGTCCTCCGGCGCTCCGAACAGCCCGGCCGCAGCGTGGAGATTGTATACGTTAATATCCATCAGGGCCCCGCCGGCAAACTCCGGATTAAACACGTTGGTAATCCTTCCGTCCAGATATGCGTCATAGCGGCTGGAATACTGGCTGTAATTGAAGTTTGCCAGACGGACCGGGCCGATCTCCGAGAGCCATTCCCGCACGCACTTGAAATTCGGCATGTGAAGCACGGTGATCGCTTCCATTAAAAAGACCTTTTTTTCGGAAGCGAGGGCAAACAGCTCCCCGGCCTCTGCCGCACTCCCCACGAAAGGCTTTTCGCAGATCACATGCTTTCCTGCTAAAAGGGCCTTTTTCGCATAGCCATAATGAAGGCTGTTGGGAGAGGCCACGTAAACACAGTCGATCTTCCCGTCTGCGAGCATGGCATCCAGATCTGAAAACCCTTTTTCCGCACCGTGCTTCTCTGCAAATTCTGCCGCCCGCTCCTTCGTCCTGGAATAAACCGCTTCCAGTGTAATTCCTTCCGTTTTCTTTACCGCATCCAAAAATAAATCCACGATGCTTCCGCTTCCGATGGTTGCAAGGTGTAGCATGATGGCCCTCCTTTGATTTTTCCAGCCTTCAAATTCCGCAGCTTTCGTCGTTTCTCCGTACCATCATTATATCCTGTTTTGTTTTTTATGCAATATTTTCACGAAATCTTTTTTATTATCATTCCATCAGGCTTTACGTTTTTTTCTTGCAGAAGAAAATTCAAAAGCTTACCGCTCTTTCTTTCAAGTCCCCCTGCGCCTTTACCCTTCCTTACATGCTGCAATCGTCCTCACGGCAGCTCAAAGGTCAGCTTCACCGGATTATGATCCGAATACCGAAACTCGCCGTCCACGTTCTCCGCATAAGCCCGGATCCCGTCGGACACGATAAAGCCGTCCACGATGACCGTGTAGGTAACGCCCTTTTCGTAAGGGATATCGGCACCCCGGCAGGTGGGCACTCCGGCCGCATTGTCGGCCTTCACAAAGTGATAACCCTCCGCAAGCTGGGAATCGTCCAGCTCGAATACCCAGTCCGGCACCTTCTGTCTGGTGGGAAAGCTTTCGATGGAGCCTGCGATGTCATGATTGAAATCCCCGCCGGCAATGACATAATTTCCCTTTTCCCGCTCCTCCTCAAACACCTGATTCAACAGCGCAAGCTGCTTTGCCCGAATCTTCCCGCCCTCATCATAGGCGCTCAAATGCAGATTGATGAGCAGAAGCTCCTTTCCGTTCTCCAGAGGGATGCGGCTCACCAGAAAACACCGGTCCAGGTCCGTAAACTTGGTAACGAAGGAATTATCCACCGGGAACTGCCTGCGGACGCTCTCCGAAATCTGATATTTCCCCAAAGTCAGCATTCCCGCCTGAACCGAGCCGTGGGGCTCGTGAAACGGGTAAAGCAGATAGGCACTGTGAAAATTGCAGGCGAAGGCCGAAGCATAATCCGAAAACGCCGCCTTCAAAAGCTCCACCTGGTTGATCCCGTAGCTTCTCGTGGCCTTTTCATCTGCTTCCTGCACGAAGACGAAATCCGGATCCTCCGCCTTCAGGAGCCCGATGCTCCCCTCTGTGTTGGCAAGCGCTTCTTCCCTGGATTTGGCTCTGGCAGAGCTTCCCGCCGTCTTCGTCCCGTCCTCCATTTCGCCCGCGTCCATGAAAAACGTATAATCGTCGGAATAGGCGCCAAAACCGATATTGTAAGTCATCAGTGTATAAGGCATTCCTGGCCTGATCTTCTCTTCCCGGTTATTCTCCGTGGCAATCAGCTGATTATCCTCGATCCGGTAATACTGAATCTGCATATAAGTCACGTAGCCGCCAGCAAGAAGAGCCAGAAGCAGAATCACTCCGCCAAAAGCGGCCGCAATCCATTTCCACGGCTTCTTTTTCCCGGACTGCTTTCTCTGTTTCTGCTCCTCCACCCAATTCCCCGCTTCCGTTCCGGAGCCTCCGGAAATCTTTTTCATGTCAATACCCCCTGTTCTTTCTGTTACCATCATAGCAGAAAAAACAGGGGGCATCAACTAAAAAGCCGTCTCTCTCCGCTCCCGGAGAGTCTTCTCACCGTTCCATCATCTTCCGATAGTTATCCAGATACTCCTCCTGCCCTTCCGGCGCATAAGGGCCGCTCAGAGAAAAGCCTCCGGCATCCTGATATTCTGCCCGCACTTCCAGCCGGCTCATGATCCCTCCGTCCGGCGCCACGTAACCGTACTCCCCGTCCCAGGAAGCTGAATAGCTGTGAAAATCGATGACATCCTCCCGCAGATAAACCTCCACGAGCTTGTCGTAGCGGACGCCTTCTTTCTCTCTGAGCTTTGGCGGAAGAAGTGTTTTCCAGTCCGCCGCATACGCTTCCGCCCGGTATTCATACGGATGCCAGCCGTCTCCCAGCCGCTCCAGGATAAAGAGCCTTGTCACATCCGAATACAGCTTCCTGCCCTTTTCTGCCCTTCGTTTCACAGTCACGGCCAGCTCCTCAATGCCGTCCCCGTCGTAATCGGCCAGCCTCATTTCACCGCTCACCGACACGGACAAATCCCGGATATCCATCTCCTCCGGCTCTTCTGCACTGCCCAGAACATAATAATTCCCGTCCCCGGCCAGCACCGCAAGCTCTCCGTAATTTTCCGCTCCGGCCTCGTCATTATACCAGAGCTCTTCCCCTTCCGTCTCTGCAAGCATCGTGGAAAAGCTCCTTTCATCTTTCCCGAACCACCATGGCTCTTCTCCTGCAGGGATCACCTCCGGTTCCGGAATCGGAGCCGGTTGCGGCAGCTGCTCCCCAATCTCCGGAATATCCGCCTCCATTCCGCCGTCCGGAGAATCTCCGGATCGGTCTTTATACTGCGCCTCCAGCCTCGCAAGCTCCCGCCACACGTCCACAGACGATACAGACGCTTTCCCGTCCAGCAAAAACTTTCCGTCTCCCCGATAATTTATCTCCGCCTTTACCCAGCCCGCATGCATATCCTTCAGTTGGAGCCAGAATATAAGCCGCCCGTCTTCTGCAGCAAAATCAGTGACAGGATGTGTGCGCAGGCTCGTCTCTACTTCCGGAAAATCATTCACTCCCATTGCCCCGGCAAATTTCTCCCAATCCTCCGCATAAGCCTCCTGCCGGTACTCATAGGCCCTCCAGCCGTCCCCCTCCGGTTCCAGGATGAACAGCCACTCCTGATCCCAGCAGTCAGCCTTTCCGGCCTCCGCCCTGCGCCTCACGGTCACGGCCAGCTCCTCTGTGCCGTCCCCGTCATAATCTGCCGGCACGATCTCGCCGCTCATGGCGGCAAAAAGATCCTCCGCCTCCTCCATCTCTCCCAGAGGCTCCAGCCGGCCGAGGCCGTAATAGTTCCCGTCGGACGCCAGAAGCGCCATCTCTCCATAGTTCTTTGCGCCGATCTTATCGTTAAACCAAAGCTCCTCTCCTTCTGTTTCTGCCAGCTTCAGTGAAAATTTCTTTCCCCCCTTTCCCGTAAAGCTGCACCCCGCCAGAAGCACAATGCCAAGGACCGCCGTACAGACCGTGACCACACCGGAAAACCGCTTTTTCCGGAGGGCCACCCGCCAGATCCGCTCCCTGACCGTCCCCCAGCTCCCGGCAAGGGACATGGCCGCCCGGAACATGCCGCCCTTTTCCTCCTTTCCGGAGGCCAGCCGAACCAGCGTTTTCCCGTAACCCAGCCGCTCGCTCCGTTTCAGACGTTTAAGGGCCGCCTCGTCACAGGCAAGCTCACAGTCCTTTTTGGAAAGGACGGCTGCCAGCCACACAAACGGATCCGCCCAGTAAAGAGCCAGAAGGACGCAGCGCAGAAGGGACCACAGGAAATCCTTATGGCGGTAATGGCAGTATTCATGGATCAGCACATGTCGAAGCTCTGCGGCATCCGCCTCTGCACTCAAGGACTTCGGAAGATAAATGCAGCCCCCGTACTGGCAGGGCATCCGAACCGCCGGCGTCACGTAAACCCTTAAAGGGACCTGCTCCTGCAAAAAGGGCTTCCTGCTCCGCTTAAGCTTCCGATAAAAGCTTAAATTCACGAACAGCTCCCACAGCATCAGCAAAACAGCCCCTCCGGCCCAGACGCCTGCAGCGGCCGCCGGCCAGTTTACGGAGGAAGCCCGGACCGGACCCTCTCCCGTCTCTTCCACTACCGTCCGGGGCGCTTCCGTTCCCGTCTGTCTCAAACCGGCCGTCCGGTCTGCGGCTCCGGCCGGCTCCTCCGTCCAGATCTGGCTTCCGGCACCTGCGCTTTCCGCATTCTGCCCTCCGCCTCCCGCCGCCGAAGAAGCCCCGGAGGGCATGATTCCGGAAACGGCAGGCTCTGCCTCCTCCCCCCATTCAATTCCCAGAGCCTTCATTATGCCATATCCGTTCTGCAGGCCTTCTTCCAGAGAAGGAGCCGCCAGAAAAAGGAAGGGCAAAAGAAGCCGCAGAGCCACGGCAAGCCACAGAGCGTACCTTACCCGTCCCGACAGCCGGTCTCCCGCCAGAACCCGCAGGGCCGTAATCCCCAGAATCAAAACCGACGACGTAATCAATACTTCCAAAATTTCATACCCCTTCATCTCTCCCCCTCCTCCGCCTGTTTCAGTATGGCGTAAAGCTCATCCACCTCTTCTTTCGTGAGATTTTTCCCTTTTACCATCTGATTGACCATAAGTCCCAGGCTTCCGTTGTAAACCTTCTGCAAAAAGCCCCTGGTCTCCTGAAGCTCCGTTTCCTCTTTTTTTAAAAGAGGATAAAACTGCTTGGCCCTCTCTCCCTCCCGGTAAGCCACCGCACCCTTTTTCTCCAGACGCCCCAGCATGGTGATCACCGTGTGCTTCGTCCAGCCGGTCTCCTCCTTAAGCTCCGCCACCAGTTCGGTAATGGTTCTCGGCTCCTTCTCCCACAGGGCCCGCATGATTTTCCATTCTCCGTCCGATATCCCGATTTTCTTTTCTTCCACCGTATCCCCTCCATCCGGACTGTACCGCCGCTTCCCCAAAGCATTTCAGGTACACAAGGTTGACTTTTGTCTACCTTTAATGTAACATGAAGGTATACATATGTCAACCTTTTTCCAAAAATCTTTAAAGCCGGATTTGACATCGCAATGGCCGCACAAATATCAAAAGCTGCTGCACCGGAAGCTTAAAGCCTCCTGTGCAGCAGCCTATTTTCATTTCATATGACAGATAAATCTCTTACGGCCAGATGCCTCTCATCTTCTTGGCATCTACCGTTCTCTTGATGGCGATCAGATATGCGCCGATTCTGGGCTCCACGCCCTTTTCCTTTGCGATATCCCATACGGAATCGAAAGCACGGTCCATGATCTCCTTCAGTCTCTTATTGACGTCCTCCTCGGTCCAGTACATGGACTGGATGTTCTGTACCCACTCGAAGTAGGACACGACCACGCCGCCTGCATTGGCCAGGATGTCGGGGATCAGCAGGATCCCTCTCTTCTTAAGGATCTCGTCAGCCTCGACGGTAGTAGGGCCGTTGGCCGCCTCGATAATAACCTTGCAGTTCAGCTTGTCGGCATTGTCGCCGCGGATCTGATTTTCCAGAGCGGCAGGCACCAGAACCGTCGTCTCCAGAGTCAGAAGATCGTCATTGGAAATATGCTCTACGCCGGGAGCGTTGTAATCCTTCAAAAGCGCCCTGGGCGTCTTCAGGAATTCCAGAATGCCGGGGATATCCAGGCCGTCCTTGCAGGTGATGCCGCCGGATACGTCGCTGACAGCGATGACCTTCATGCCTTCCGCATGGAGCAGCTTCGCGGAAATGCTGCCCACGTTGCCCATGCCCTGTACTACCACGGGAGTTCCGGCCATTTCCATGCCGAGTTTTGCAAGGGTGTTCTTCGTGGTGATCATCACGCCGCGGCCGGTCGCTTCGTTACGTCCCAGAGCTCCGCCGATCTCGATGGGCTTGCCGGTAACGACGCCGGGCACGCAATGTCCCTTTAACATGCTGTATGTATCCATCATCCAGCCCATGACCTTGGCGTTGGTTCCTACGTCGGGAGCGGGAACATCCTGCTCCGGCCCGATGATGGGAGCGATCATAGCCGTGAATCTCCTGGTGATCCTTCTCATCTCACCCTCAGACAGAGTAGTGGGATCACAGATCACGCCGCCCTTGGCGCCGCCGTAAGGGATGTTTACCACGGCACACTTAAAGGTCATCCATGCCGCCAGAGCCTTTACCTCGTCCTGGTTGACATTGGGATGGAAACGGACGCCGCCCTTGGCCGGGCCGCGGCTGGTGGAATGCTGTACACGGAAGCCCTCGAATACCTTAACACTTCCATCGTCCATCTGCACCGGGATGGCAACCTTTAATTCTCTCTCCGGATACTTGAGCGCCTCATACTCGGTCTCATCGTATCCCAGTA
>CATJIW010000407.1 GCA_949740745.1 uncultured Lachnospiraceae bacterium
AGGAACACGGCCATTTCCGGCGTGACGGAGGCGGCGGATTATCCGGACGGGAGCCTGGAGAGGGGGGATTATATTATAAAGGCAGGTGGAGAAAAGTGAGAGCGGTAGGTATTATTCTGGCAGGCGGTAACAATAAGAAAATGAGGGAATTGTCCGAGAAGCGGGCCGTGGCCGCCATGCCGGTGGCCGGCAGCTACAGGGCCATTGACTTTTCCCTGAGCAACATGACCAATTCCCATATCAAAAAGGTGGCGGTCTTCACTCAGTATAATTCCATCTCCTTAAACGAGCATTTGAGCTCTTCCAAATGGTGGGATTTCGGAAGAAAGCAGGGCGGGCTTTATGTGTTTACCCCGACCTTGTCGGCCATCAACAACAACTGGTACAGAGGCACGGCAGACGCCCTGTGGCAGAACATCAATTACTTAAAGAACAGCCATGAGCCTTACGTGGTGATTGCTTCCGGCGACGGCGTATACAAGCTGGATTACAACAAGGTTCTGGAATATCACATTGCGAAGCAGGCGGACATTACCGTGGTCTGCAAGGACATGCCGGAGGATGCGGACGTAAGCCGCTTCGGCCTGATCCGGACCAATGAGGACGGACGGATCGTGGACTTTGACGAAAAGCCCATGGTAGCCACCTCCCATACGGTTTCCTGCGGAATCTACGTGATCCGCCGCCGTCAGCTTATTGAGCTGATTGAAAAGTGCGTCGAGGAGGACCGCTACGATTTTGTTCAGGACATCCTGATCCGTTACAAAAACATGAAGCGGATCTACGCCTACAAGCTGGATTCCTACTGGAGCAACATTTCCTGCGTGGACGCTTATTATAAGACCAACATGGAGTTCTTAAAGCCGGAGGTGCGCAATTATTTCTTCAACACCTATCCCGATGTTTACTCCAAGGTAGACGACAATCCGCCGGCCAAATACAACGTGGGGGCGAGGGTGCGCAACAGTCTGGTCTCCAGCGGCTGCATCATCAACGGCGAGGTAGAGAATTCCGTTCTGTTCAAGAAAGCGTACATTGGAAACAACTGCATAATCCGTAATTCCATCATCCTGAACGATGTTTACATCGGCGACAATACGCGGATCGAGAACTGCATTGTAGAGAGCAGAGACACCATCCGCGCCAATATGACTTACATTGGCGAGCCGGACAACATCAAGATCGTGATCGAGAAAAATGAGAGA
>CATJIW010000408.1 GCA_949740745.1 uncultured Lachnospiraceae bacterium
ATCTCTATTTAGCTCTCTAATGATTTTATCATTAATGCATGGTAAAATTTCAGTTAAAAGGAGGAAAATATCATGCAAGAGAGAGCGATTAAGGACATTTTGCAACGAATGGAACCCAATCTAAACCCGGATCAAATGCAGTGCTTAGAAACGGTTTTAATTATCACTTTGCACCAATACCATCTGACAGAGGCTACATACGAAATTGTAGTCTCTGAATCTGGATGGGAGCGGGTGTTGAGGACGTTTCTGGCTACAAAACGTTTGGAAAATTGTTCAGAGGGCACTCTTGGACAGTATAATCGGGCTATTCGTATTATGATGGACGGTATCGGGAAGCGATTACAGGATATCACCACCAATGATGTTCGGTTTCACATGGCTACTTATCAGGAGCAACGAGGCGTAAGCGTGGCCTACATGGATACTTTGAGGCATTATTATAACTCTTTTTTTCAATGGGCTACCGACGAGGAATATATCTGTAAAAATCCTATGCGCCGGATCCCGAAACTTAAAGTACCGAAAAAACAACGCAAGGCTTATACGGCGGAGGAAAGGGAAATCCTCCGCTGTCATGCCAGAACAGAAAGAGATCTGGCCTTGATGGAGATTCTATACTGTACGGCAGCCAGAGTATCGGAGATTGTATCTGTCAACCGATCTGATATAGATTTTTCTGGCCGGAGTGTGTTGATTTACAGCCACAAGAGTAAAAAAGAGCGGATCGGATACCTTACGGAGTCCGCCAGTTATCATTTGCGAAAATATTTGGAGAGCCGAACGGACGATAACCCGGCCCTTTTTGTCACGCACCGGGCACCTTTTGAGCGCTTGGGTAAAAGTGGTATTGAGGCAATGCTTCGTGAAGTTGGAATGAGAACCGGGATTCATGCCTATCCCCATCGATACCGGGGAAGCTTTATTACGGACGCCTGCGTCAGAGGCTTTGGTCTGGATGAAGTTCAGGACTATGTTGGCCACAGTGATCCCAAAACCACTAATATATACCGCAACAAAAATGAGACCTGCATTCGGGCAAAATTTGACCGTTTGATTGCATAAGAGCTGATGCATATATTTTTTTGGGCCCGCAAAATTGGGGGCCTTTTTGTGTTTCTCCATAGGGAGCTCTTTCGACTAGTTCGACCGGACGGAAAAGGTTCCGAAATGAACAGCAGCGGTAAGAAGCTAAATAGAGAT
>CATJIW010000409.1 GCA_949740745.1 uncultured Lachnospiraceae bacterium
CCCGCAGAAACATTGGCTTTTTCGGCATTCTGAAAGGTTCGGAAAGCCGGAAAAATCCCCTGTTTTTCTCACCAGTGACGGTAAACCTTAAGAATATCCTTGCTTCAGTGACGGATATACGAAAGGACGCTTACCTACAGAGCCTTCTTCCGAATGGCAGACCAGAGTAAAACGCTGGTTACTGTCCGGAAGGAGGCTCTTTCTATGTTTTATGAAGATGTGTTGAAGGAATTAGAAAATGCACCCCATCAGGCGATACAGGGATATATCAAATTTTTATCGGATAAAAAGCTTTCAGAGACGTATATTAACAGCCTGATCAAGTGTTTCCGGGCATATTTTAAATACTGCTGTGAGGAACGCTGCACCCTCAAAAATCCGATGGATAAAATCAAATTTCAAAAGGAACCGCTCACCTTGAGTCCGGATTTATTGAGTTGGTTAAAAATTTTTAGCTGAGGGGTTGACTCTCACACTGTGGTATACTCTAAACTATGTATGAGCTCAGGAAAACACATATATGTGAGGTGGAACCAATGTTAAAGATAGGAGACTTTTCAAAACTGTCGAGAATCAGTATCCGTATGCTCCGTCATTATGATGAAATAGGAATCCTTCGTCCGGAAAGAGTGGATGATTTTACGGGATACCGATATTACAGCGAATCACAGCTTCTGCTGGCAGGGCGGATACAGTCATTGAAGGGCCTGGGGTTTGGACTTTCTGTGATAAAAGAGATACTGGGCAAGTATGGTGATCCGCAGGAGATGGAGAAGCTCCTGCTGGTAAAGCGCAGGGAACTGGAAGAGGAAGCTATGGCGGCAGAGCAGAAATTGAGGCTGCTTGACAGTACATTGAAATGGCTGAGAAAGGATGGAAGTCTGATGGATTATGATGTTCTATTGAAAACAGTACCGGAACGTTATGTTGCAAGTGTGCGGCAGGTGATTCCTGGTTATGACCAGGAGGGGCTGTTATGGGAGATTATGTGCCGGGAGCTGGAGCCGCAGAAGGTGCAGCTGGCAGTACCGTGTTATGGGATGGCGATCTTCCATGATGAAGGGCATAAAGAGCATGATCCGGATGTGGAAATTCAAAGTACGGTTGTAGGGAATTATCAGGATACGGAGCATGTGAAATTTAAGACCGTGCCGCCGGTTCAGATTGCTTCTGCCACATATAAGGGCAGCTATGACCAGATTTTAAAGGTGAATGAGGCCGTGGCAGACTGGGTGGCAGCGAACGGATATGATTTTGACGGGAAATCGTTCTGTATCTATCATGTGAGTCCGGGCCAGACAGATAATCCGGAAGAGCTGGTCACAGAGGTTTGTTTTCCGGTAAGAAAGAAGTAATGGTGCGTTAGCTTGATATGGAGGAAAGGCATCTTTTCGGAGGTGCTTTTCTTTTGCGTATTTTCAGGCGGCGTGTTGGAGCATCCGAGGGGCTAAGGGACCCGGCGAAGATACACTAAAACCAGTGCGTAATATATTTATTGTACGTTAAAAGGCTCAATAGAGGACAGAAAAATCGAGCACTTCAGCGGAAAATATAGTATAATAGATTCAAGGATTATTAGTTTTTGAGATGACTTGTAATGACATCCTGCGGAGAGCTGTAAAGTAAATGGGGAAGTGAAAGGGATGACCGGCGGCGCAGAAGCGGATTTAGGGTTTTCCTGACAAGGATGGAGAGATTCAGGAGGTGTATGATGGCTGGGAAGGGTAAAGGGAGAAAAAGATTTGTTATTTTTATGGCAGTGATCCTGCTGGCGGCGGTTCTTCTGATTCCTGTGCGAAGGCAATATAAAGATGGCGGTACGGTGGAATATCATGCGGGGCTTTACCAGGTGATTTTTTGGCACACTCTGGCGTTGGAAGAGCGAAACACGGAGACGCTGAGATATTATTATGACGGAGTGGAGATCCGGATCCTGGGATTCACTGTTTATGACGGGGTTCAGAAAATGGAATATCGGATTGAAAGAGCGGAAGGGGCGGTCTGAGGACTGTCTTTTTCGTTACACGATTTGCAGCCGGGCGGCACCTGGCTCTCCGATTCTTTGATGGGACAGGCGTTTGCGGAACTGAAAAATTCATTGAATATTCCGGCAGTATTTCCGGGAAAAGCCCTCTGCGCCGTAGAGGCAAGACCAGAGAAGGCAGGAGGGATTCTTTCCCGAGTGGCTTCTGCGGTTCTGGGCTTGCCGGAACGCCTGGCGCAGCAGGCTTTGGAGGGACATACTGCCGGAATACTCCGACCATTTCGTATTTCGCAAACATCTGTTTGACAGGGGAGACGGAGGGGAAGCGTTTACAGGCTGTCCGGCAGGCATTCCGCAAAGCCCTCCCCGAAGACGTCCTGGGCGTCGCAGATGATGACGAAGGCGGCGGGGTCGACGGCGAGGACGACGGACTTGATGGCGGCGATTTTGCCGGGCTTGAAGGCGCAGATCAGGACGGTCTTTTCGTTATCGCTGAAGCCGCCCTTTGCCTGGATCTTGGTGATCCCAAGCTGGAGGGCGGTCAATTGCTCATTCATTTCCCGGCCCCTGTCGCAGATTACGCAGGCCACCTTGGCGCTTTTCCGGCCGTAGATAAGGGAGTCCATGGAAATGCTGCAGATATACATGGCGATGATCCCGTAAAAGGCGTCGTTGATGCGTTTGAAAGCGATCGTATAAAAGATGATTACGAAAACGTCGATGGCGAGGCAGAGCTTTCCTACGGAAATATGGGTGAATTTGAATTTCAGCAGACGGGCCGCCATGTCGGAGCCGCCGGTGGTCGCGCCCACCCACAGGAGCATGCCCATGGAAATGCCGATGAGGGCGCCGCCGAAGACGCAGGCCACCAGGGCGTCCTCCATGGGAGGGAAGGAGAAGAGGCCGGCGGTAAGATCGATAAAAAGAGAGCTTGCCAGCATGGCGAACAAAGAAGAGAAGCACAGGTGCATGCCCTGGAGGCGGATCCCCAGGATAAACAGAGGGATATTTAAGGCCGCCGTGGTCACGCCGACAGGAAGGAACGGGGCCAGGCGGTTGATGGTCTGGGCCAGTCCGGTAAAGCCGCCCATGACGATATGGTTGGGCACAAACAGCCAGTTGAAGGCCGCCGCATACAGAAGGCATCCGGCCGTGATGATCCCGTATTCCTTCAAAATCCGTTTCCCGTCAAATTTCCTGGTTTTCCCCATTTCTATTTCCTTTCTTTGCTTTCAAAGGCTTTAGGCGATTGCGGAACGCAAAAGCTTATTGAATATTCTGGCAATATTTCCGGAAGAAGCCCTCTGCGCCGTGGAAGGAAGACCAGAGAAGGCAGGAGGGACTCTTTCCCGAATGCCTTCTGCGGTTCTGGGCTTACTGGAACGTTTGGCGCAGCAGGCTTTGGACGGACATATCGCCAGAATATTCCTGCAAGTTCGTGTTTCAAAAATACCTGCTTTCACAGGCTTTTCTTTTATTGTAGAGCAGTCGGAACGAAAAAACAAGGGCTTCCGTTTATCCGGCAGGATATTTCGTCCCGCTTTATGGAGGAGGGGAGAGGGACGGGAGAGGCCCGGCCGGAGTAATTTGCGATTGTCAAACCCGGACGCATGCTTTATAATTGGTGCAGAAGGGCCTGGTCCGCAGGTATGTTTCTGAACGGCAGGGCGGACATGGTAAAGGATATGAGAATCAAAAAAGGGGTTGCGTGTGATGTCAAACAAAATGAAGGGGATTTTGTGCATTATGTTGTCGGCTTTTTCCTGGGCGGTCATGGGGATTTTGGTCCGTCTGGCGGGGGACGTGCCTTCCTTCCAGAAGAGCGTGTTCCGGAATCTGGTGGCCATGGCGGCGGGCGGCGTTTTTCTTCTGGCTTCCCATACGAAGGTAAGGCTGAAAAAAGGGGACCTGCCATGGCTGATCCTGCGTTCGGCGGCCGGGACCGTCGGCCTTTTGGGGAATTTTTATGCCCTTGACCGGATGATGGTGGCCGACGCCAATATGCTCAATAAGCTGGCTCCGTTTTTTACGGTGATCGTGTCGGTGTTTTTGCTGAAGGAGGCGCTTAAGCTTCCCCAGGTCCTCTGCATCCTGACGGCTTTCGTGGGGACGCTGTTCGTGATCAAGCCGGGCATGACCGGGATGCCCCTTGGGCCGGCCCTGGTTGCGGTGCTTGGCGGGGCCGGGGCCGGAACGGCCTACAGCATCGTCCGGTATCTGCAGAAACGGGGGATTCCCGGGCCCTTTATCGTGTTCTTTTTTTCCACCTTTTCCTGCGCTGCGGTGCTTCCATGGGTCATAACCCATTACGCTCCCATGGAGGGCTGGCAGCTGGGATATCTTCTGCTGGCCGGGTGCTTTGCCTCGGTGGGCCAGTTTGCCATAACGGCGGCTTATCGGTTTGCGCCTGCCAGGGAGATTTCCATCTATGATTATTCCCAGATTATTTTTTCCACTCTGCTGGGCATCCTGTTTTTGAATCAGCTTCCGGACAGGTGGAGCTTTGTCGGCTACGCCATTATTATCTCCGCTTCCGTCGCCATGTTTCTTTATAACGGACGGAGGGCGGAAAAGGAGCCGGGCGCCTGAATGGCTTTTGGAGCCCGGCATTTTGCGGGGGAGCCCTTTGGGGCTTTCGTTTCTTTCGTATATAGCCCGGAAGAGAAAAAATGCGGAAACTCAGGCAAAAACCTTGATTGCAGGGGCAATCCATACTATAATAAAGCGTAGCATTCCTGCCGTTTCTTTGGCGGCGGGAAAATATCGGGATCAAAATGAGGAAGCAGGATATGAGAGTCATTGCAGGGCCAGCCAGAAGTCTGCCGTTAAAAACCCTGGAGGGGCCGGAGACCAGGCCGACGACGGACAGGATTAAAGAAACTCTTTTTAATATGCTTCAGGCGGACGTGAGCGGCTGCCGCTTTCTGGATCTTTTTGCCGGAAGCGGGGCGATCGGGATCGAGGCCCTCAGCCGCGGCGCCAGGGAATGTGTCTTTGTGGAGAATCATAAAAAGGCGGCGGCCTGTATCCGGGAAAACCTGGCCTTTACGCATCTGGAGGACGGGACGGAGCTTTTGGAATGCGACGCGCTTACGGCTATTGGCAGGCTGGAGGATGCAGGGGGAGAGGTATTTGACCTGATCTTTATGGACCCCCCTTACCGGAAGGGGCTGGAGAAGGAGCTGATCCTCCGGCTGATCCATTCCCGGCTGGTGGACGAGATGACGACGATCGTGGTGGAGGCGGCTCTGGATACGGAGTTTTCCTGGCTGGAGGATACCATTTTTACGATCACCCGTGAAAAAACCTACAAGACCAATAAGCATGTGTTTATTGCCATGAAAGAATTTTAGGGAGGGGCCGCAGTATGAGGACAGCCGTTTATCCCGGAAGCTTTGACCCCGTGACCCTCGGACATCTGGATATTATTGAACGTTCTGCCAGGATCGTGGACGAGCTGGTGGTGGGAGTGCTGAATAACAGCTCAAAAAATCCGTTGTTTTCTGTGGAAGAACGTGTTAATATGTTAAAGGAAGTGACTTCCCGTCTTTCCAACGTGCGGGTGGAGGCTTTCGGCGGCCTTCTGGTGGATTTTGCCAGCCGGCATCATGCGGGCGTGGTGGTCCGGGGGCTTCGGGCGATCACGGATTTTGAATATGAACTGCAGATTTCCCAGACCAACCGGATCATGTGTCCTGGCCTGGATACCATATTTTTGACGACAGATCTGGAATATGCCTATTTAAGCTCCAGCATTGTCCGCGAGGTGGCTCAGTACGGCGGGGATATTTCTGCTTTTGTGCCGGCGGCCATCGCAGAGCGGGTGCTTGAGAAATTTGCGGGAGAAAATGCTTTTGGAGGACCTGGAAATGAGCAGGATTGAACAGTTGATAGGTGAGATCGAAGAATACATAGACGGCTGCAAGCCTCAGGCCTTTACCAATAATAAGAAGATCATCGTGGACAAGGACGAGATGGAGGAGCTTCTGGTGGAGCTGCGTCTCCGTACTCCCGACGAGATTAAGAAGTACCAGAAGATCATCAGCAACAAGGAGGCCATTTTAAGCTCCGCGCAGGCGGAGGCGGACGGGATCCTGGGAAGGGCGAGGGCGGAAGCGGATCAGATCCTTTCCGAAGCGAAGGAGAAGGCGGAACAGGCCGTGGCGGATGCCAGGAAGCTTTCGGAAGAAATGCTCAATGAGCATGAGATCCTTCAGGAGGCGTACCGGCAGGCCGATGAACTGCTGGAGCAGACGGGCGCTCAGGCAAATGAGCTGATGGAGCAGACCAGTGCCCAGGCAAACGAGCTGATGGAGCAGACCAGTGCCCAGGCAAACGAGCTGATGGAGCAGACCAACGCTCAGGCAAACGAGTTAATGGAACAGACCAATGCCCAGGCCCAGCAGCTGGCGGAGCAGGCGGGCGCCCAGGCCAGGCAGGTGGCGGAGCAGGCCAATGCCGAGGCCCAGAGGCTTGTCAACGAGGCGGCGGATACTTCGGCCAATATCAAAGAAGGGGCGATCCGTTATGCCAACGACATGTTAAAGGATCTGGAGTCGATCATCGGATATATGCTGGAGCAGACGGAGGGAAAATATACGGCCATGCTGGAGGCCCTTCGTTCGGCCTATGGGACGGTGACCAGGAACCGGGCGGATCTTCAGCTTCCCGTGGAGGAGGTGCCCCAGATCGCACCGGCTGCGGAACCGGAGAAACGGCAGGAAAAGAGCAGCGGCGGCCTGAATGCGGACATGCTGGGCTAAGGGCGGCCGGAGAAATTACTTTTCAGAGAAAATACGGGCGGAGATGCCGAAACATCTCCGCTTTTTTGTGTGCGGGGCATGTTTCCTTATGCCGGGCAGAGAAGGAGGACGGCGGCGAAGGTGAGGGCGGCCTGGGCCAGCTTCCAGAAAAGGTAGGTCCGTCCGGAAAAGGGCGTGGATTTTAAGACGCTCACGGTCTGGGCAAGGCCGGAGAGGCCGCCGAAGGCGGCAAAGGTGAAGCACAGGGCTGTCGTCAGGGGCCGGGAGAGTCCGGTCTGGACCGTGAAGGCGATGCCGGAGGTCATTTCCAGAAGTCCGGGGATCAGGGAAGAGAGGAAGGGGTTTTGGATCCAGGACCGGAAAAAATAGGACAGCATGGTGAAGAGCATCAGATATCCGCCGATTTTTACCATAATGAGGAAGCCGTCCATCATGGCTTTTTCAAAATTCAAAAAGACCTGCAGAGGGGCCGTTTCCTTCGGAAGCGGGGAAGGGGCCGAAGGAGCGGCCTTTCCTCTCCGAAGCCTTGCAGGCAGATAGCAGAGGACAGGAGGCAGATAAAGGGCCGCCAGGAAGGGGAGGCTTTCCGCAAGGGAGAGGCGCAGCATTCCCATGGAGAGAAAACCGGTCAGGAACATGGGGCCCGGCATGCAGCAAAGCCGCAGAAGCCCTCTGCCGTCCGCCTCTGAGAGGCACCCGCTTTTCCACAGGTCGGCGACGGTCCTGGCGCCCATGGGATAGCCGCAGAACCACCCGGTCACGAGGGCGAGGGGGGCCGGGGGCAGATGGCAGATCAGATTGCTGGAGATCAGGTATCCGGACAGGATCATGCAGGGGAGCAGGGTGGGGAGGATGGTGCAGTACCACAGGGACAGTCCGGCGGCGGCGCCGGCCACGGCCTTTTCCGGCTGAAGGATGCAGAGAAGGAAGAATAACAGGACGGCCAAGGGAAAGAAAAGCTTTTTCATAGGAATGCTCTGTCCTTTGTTTTTTTACAGTGTATGAGGGAGGAAGGGCCGCTATGACCGGCGCGCTTTGTTCTTTTTCGCAGGGCGGCCTGCCGGATTTGTGTACTAAAAGGGGGAACGGCGGCATATTGGTTTATAAAAATGGAACCGGAGCGTGTCATGGGGAACAGACGCAGTCTGGCTGTTTTATGCGGGAGCGTGTTTTTGCTTGGGGTCCTGGTGACCGTCATGCTGCACCATCTGCTGGGAAATCCTTTTTATTATCAGTTGGAGGAATACACTTTGGAGGACGAGCGGTTCCGGGCCATGGCTTTCGGGGAAGGAAACCTGGAGGCCATGGCGCTTCTGGCCGGCGAACACGGCGTGAGCCTCGGCGAGGTGTGCTGTGCCTTCCTGGTGGAGGAGGAGTATGACCTGACGGAGACGAAGCCGGAGCGCCTTACCTTTCACCGGTGGAATTCTCTGAAGGAATCCATGACGGAGCGCAAGCCGGTGGAGTTTGCCAAGCTGGCGGGGGCTTATGAAGCCGTCCTTTCGGATGCCGTTTATTTTCCCATTCCTGCCGGGGACAGCGAGGCTGCGGGAAACTATGGCTACGGAAATTCCTGGGGAGCGGAGCGGACCTACGGCGGGGAGCGGAGGCACGAGGGGACGGATCTGATGGACAACGGGAACGGCCGGGGATTTTTTCCGGTGGTAAGCGTGAGCGACGGCGTGGTGGAGCATGCGGGCTGGCTGGAGCTTGGAGGCTGGCGCATCGGGATCCGGGCTCCGGGAGGAGCTTATTTTTATTATGCCCATTTAAGCTCCTATGACCATGAATTTACGGTAGGAGAAAAGGTGCGGGCCGGGGAACTCCTGGGCTTTATGGGAGACTCGGGCTACAGCAAGGTGCCGGGAACCGTGGGGAATTTTGCGGTTCACCTTCATTTCGGCATTTATCTGCGGACGGACCATTACGAGGAACTGTCGGTGAATCCTTACTGGATTTTGCGGTATCTGGAAGATAAAAAAGTAAAATATGCGTATTAGTTTCCTATTTAGGAAGAAGTATGATATACTTTAGATAAGATTGGATCAGGCAATTGCCTGACAGGATTGAACGAATATGAGGAGATACCCCCGGGGTATACGGAAAGAAGCAGTCTGCAGTACAGGAGTGGAAGCTATGAAGATTGAACTTTGGCGGGAGACGCTCGCCCCCTACCATCTGGCGGTTCAGGAGCTGGTGGTGAAATTTACCCATATCATCAAGGAGTGCCGGGATTCGGGCACCTATTCTCCCATTGAGGCGGTCAACGGGAGAGTGAAGCGGATTTCCAGCATTCTGGAAAAGGCCCAGCGGAAGAACATTCCCCTGGACCGGTTTACGGAGCAGATGGATGACATTGCCGGGATCCGCATTATCTGCCAGTTTGTCGAGGACATTGATACGGTGGTGCGGCTGATCCGGAGCCGCCGGGACATGGAAGTGGTAAGCGAGCAGGATTATATCAGAAATACCAAGGAGAGCGGCTACAGAAGCTATCATGTCAACGTGCTTTATGAAGTGTTTACCATGAGCGGAAGCCATAAGATACAGGTGGAGATCCAGATCCGGACCATGGCCATGAATTTCTGGGCCACCATTGAGCATTCTCTGCGGTATAAGTATAAGGAGGAGCTGCCGGAGCTTCTGGCGAAGCGCCTTTCTACGGCTGCAGAGGCCGTGCTGGCCCTGGACTGTGAGATGTCGGCCATCCGGGACGAGGTCGTGGACGCCCAGCATTTGTTTCAGGAGAAGGCGGCCATGGTGGCGGATATCCTCAACAACCTTCAGAATTTATACAGCGGCGAAGGATATGAGGATGCGGTGTTAAATATTCAGAATGAATTTTACGAGGTCTATCACAACGGCTCTCTGGAGGAGCTGGAGGATTTCGGGCGGCGGCTGGATAAGCTGGCCGCCGTCCGGAAGGTCCAGGGGCTTTATTCGTTTACGGAATAAAAGGATTGACCGGATCGGAGAGGGAAATGGAACTGCCTGCAGCCTACCTGGAGGAAATGCGGCTTCTTCTGGGACAGGAGGATTTTGAACGTTATAAGGAATGCCTGGGGGAGGATTGGGTGTCCGGCCTGCGGCTGAACCCGCTGAAGACGCCGGTTTCCGGAAGGAAACGGGTGCTGGAGGCGGTGTTTGCGGGAGAGCTGCCGGAGGCGGTGCCCTGGTCTTTGGGAGAGGGCTATTATTGTCCTTCTGACTGGCCGGGAAGTGGGACGGCGCCCGGAAAGCATCCTTATTACCATGCGGGGCTTTATTATCTGCAGGAGCCGAGCGCCATGGCGCCGGCGGCGCTTCTTCCCGTGGAGGCCGGAGACCGGGTTCTGGATCTTTGTGCGGCGCCGGGAGGGAAAAGCACCATGCTTGGGGCCAGGCTTTCGGGGACGGGCCTTCTGGTGTCCAATGACCGGAGTGTTTCCAGGGCGAGGGGGCTTCTCAGGAATCTGGAGCGTTTCGGCATCGGGAACTGCCTGGTGACGGCGGAGGAGCCGGAGCGTCTGGCAGGGTGTTTCCCGTAATTTTTTGATAAAATTTTGGTGGACGCCCCCTGTTCCGGGGAGGGGATGCTCCGCAGGGAGCCGTCCATGGTTTCGGACTGGAAGGAGAGGGGGCCGGAGCATTATGCGCCGGTTCAGAGGGAGCTTTTACTTTTGGCGGGCAGGATGCTGCGGCCGGGAGGGCTTCTGCTTTATTCTACCTGTACCTTTTCGGAGCAGGAGGACGAGGGGGCGGCGGCGTGGCTGCTTGCGGAGGCTCCTTACATGGAGCAGGTGGCCCTTCCTGTAGCGCATGGTTTTGTACAGGGGAGGGACGGGGCGTCTGTGCGGCTGTACCCCTGGAAAGTGAAGGGAGAAGGGCATTTTGCGGCTTTATTCCGGAAAAAGAAGGACGGGCCGGACGATGGGGACAGGAGTGGAGAGGGAGCTTTCGCCTGCCGTCACGGGCATAACGAAACGTTTTTGAAGAAGCAGACGGCCTTTGCCGGGTTTCGGGAAAAAATCCTGGCGCCTTTGGAGGAGCGGGGCTTTTACTGGGAGAAGAACGGCGGGATTTATCTGCTGCCGGTATCTCCGGACGGGGCTTCATCTGGGAACGGGAAAGCGGGGGCGGTTCGAGCCTTCTCAGGCGCTTGCCATGTATCTGAGGAAAGAGGAATTTGCTTCTGCGGCGGATTTTTTGCAGGAGGATATCCGGGTGGTTAAGTACTTAAAGGGAGAGACCATCACGGCAGACGGGGCGGCCTGCACGGGAGAGGAGGGCTGGTGCCTGGTCTGCGCAGACGGCCGGCCCCTGGGCTTTGCCAGGCGGAACGGGGAAATGCTGAAGAATAAACTGGATCCCGGATGGAGACGGCAGTGACCGGGATCCCGGATGGAGAGGGACTATGATTCGGATACCGGAAAAAGTGAAAGCGGTGATTTTTGACCTGGACGGGACGCTGGTGGATTCCATGGGCATGTGGAAGGAGATCGACGTTGCGTTTTTGGGGCGGTTCGGCATTCCGCTCCCGGAGGGGCTTCAGGGAGAGATCGAGGGAAAGAGTTTTTCGGAGACGGCGGTTTATTTTAAGGAACGGTTCTGTCTGCCCCTGAGCCTTTCTGAGATCAAGGACTGCTGGAATGAGATGGCCATGTATCAGTACAGCTGCGTGATCCCTTTAAAGCCCGGAGTCCGGGAGTTTTTGGAGTATCTGAAAAGGAAGGGGATTCCCATGGGGATCGCCACCAGCAATTCCAGGGAGCTGGTGACGGCAGTAACGGAGTCGCTTGCTATTTCCGGCTTTTTTTCTGCCGTGACCGTGGGATGCCAGGTGGAGCGGGGGAAGCCGGCGCCGGACATATATCTGTTTGCCGCAGGGCTTTTGGGAGCGGCGCCGGAGGAATGCCTGGTCTTCGAGGATGTTCCGGCGGGAATTTTGGCCGGCAAACGGGCAGGCATGACGGTCTGGGCCGTGGAGGACGCATATTCGGCGGGGATGAGGGGACAGAAGGAAGCCCTGGCGGACGCCTTTCTTGATTCGTACGGGGAGATCGATCTGGGGGACTGAATGGTTATGAGGGATTTTCTTCCTGTCTGCAGGGCAGACATGGAGCGGCGCGGCTGGGACCGGCCGGATTTTGTCTATATTATCGGAGATGCTTATGTGGACCATCCATCCTTCGGGCCGGCCATTATCAGCCGCCTTCTGGAGTCCAGGGGCTACCGGGTGGGGATTATTGCCCAGCCGGACTGGAAGGACGAGGAGAGCATCCGGGTCTTCGGGCCGCCCAGGCTTGCGTTTCTGGTCTGCGGGGGAAACATGGATTCCATGGTGAATCATTATTCGGTTTCCGGACGGAGGCGGGAGTCGGACGCCTATACGCCGGGCGGGGTCATGGGGAAGCGGCCGGATTATGCGGTGACGGTTTACTGCAATCTGATCCGGAAGGTTTATAAGCAGGTTCCGGTGATAATCGGCGGCATTGAG
>CATJIW010000410.1 GCA_949740745.1 uncultured Lachnospiraceae bacterium
AAAAATAATAACGGAGGTGGAAGTTGTGCGTGTAAGGATTACATTGGCGTGTACGGAATGCAAGCAGCGGAATTACAACATGACGAAGGATAAGAAAACACATCCTGAGAGAATGGAAACCAAGAAGTACTGCAGATTCTGCAAAACGCATACCATGCATAAGGAAACGAAGTAAGCAGCTGCTGCAAAAGGAAAGCGAGAAGGACATGGAAGAAAGCGCAAAGAAGAAAAAGAGCTTATTCAAGAGCTTGAAGGCAGAGTTCAAAAAAGTGATCTGGCCGGACAGGAAGTCTTTCACAAGACAGACCATTGCAGTGATACTCACATCTGTGTTTCTGGGCGCACTGATTGCGCTTTTGGATCTGGTGATGAAATTCGGCATCAATTTCGTGATATAAGGATAGGGTGAAGATATGTCAGAAGCGAATTGGTATGTAGTCCATACTTATTCCGGTTATGAGAACAAGGTGAAGGTTGACATTGAAAAAACAATCGAAAACAGAAACCTCCATGACCAGATTCTGGAAGTGACCGTGCCGATGCAGGATGTCGTAGAGGTCAAGAACGGCATGAGGAAGCAGGTTCAGAAGAAGATGTTTCCCGGCTACGTCCTGATCAATATGATTATGAATGACGAAACGTGGTATGTCGTGAGGAACACCAGAGGCGTGACGGGCTTTGTCGGACCGGGTTCCAAGCCGGTGCCCCTTTCCGAAGAGGAAATGCGGCCCCTTGGCATCAGGGGAGGCGAGGTTACTCTGGACTTTGAACTGGGAGATGCGGTGATCGTTACCTCCGGAGCCTGGGAAGGGACCGTGGGCAACATAAAGGGCATCAATGAGGGCAAGCAGAGCGTCACCATCAACGTGGACATGTTCGGCCGGGAGACCCCGGTGGAGCTGAATTTCACGGAAGTGAAGAAGATGTAACGGAAGGAAGCGTCTGCCGAAGGATCGTTCCGGGGCAGCGCGTGGGAGGCGTAAGCCGTTAATCAGGGCGGGAGACCGTCCATTACCACAAGTATTTAGGAGGTGCCTAACATGGCAAAGAAAGTAACAGGTTATATTAAATTACAGATTCCCGCCGGCAAGGCGACACCTGCTCCGCCGGTTGGTCCCGCA
>CATJIW010000411.1 GCA_949740745.1 uncultured Lachnospiraceae bacterium
CTCTGGGAGGCACCGGGCTTTTGCTTGGCACCCTGGCAGGCTCGGCCGTGTGGCAGACCCTGGAGAACGGCCTCAACATGATCGGCGCCCAGGTGGGCATCCAGAGGCTGGTGATCGGCATTATCGTGGTCTGCGCCGTGCTTTTGGACGTGGTGGTGAGAAACGGCCAGTTCGGCAGAAGGAAAAAAGCCTGAAGATACATATAAAGTACATATAAAGTTCGGAAAAACCATCAGAAGAGCTTGAACCGCCAAAGGCGGATAAGCAAATAAAAAGAAGGAGGAACAAGATGAAAAGAAAGGTATTGGCAATGCTCTGCGTTCTCGTCCTGGTGACGGCGGCCCTGGCGGGCTGCGGCGGCGGTGACAAGAAAGAAACGACGGCTGCTGCTGCCACGGAAGGCGCAGAACAGAAGGAAGAGAGCAAGGCTCCCGAAACACAGGGCGCTTCCGGAGACGTGAGGATCGCTCTGATCACCATGGATTCCGTGGATCAGCACTGGGTGAGCCTGAACGAAGGCGCTCAGAAGGCGGCTGCGGAGCTTGGCGTGGAGGTGACCTTCATGGCGCCCAACAGCAAGGACGACGCACAGCAGATCGAGTGCGTGAACAACGCCGTGGCCGGCAAATATGACGCCATCATGGTGGCGGCCAACGGTCCCGACTCCATTACCTCTGCGCTGAAGGAAGCGCAGGCGGCAGGCATCAAGATCATTTATGTGGACTCTCCTGCGAACCTGGAAGCAGAGGCCACCTTCTCCACCGACAACAAGGCGGCGGGCAAGACGGCCGGCGAGGAGATGCTCAAGGCTCTGGAGGCGGCCGGCGTGACCTCCGGTAACATCGGTATCGTCAACATCAACGCTTCCACCGATTCCACGGTGAACCGGGAAGCCGGATTCAGAGAGGCGTTTGAAGGAAAGGGCTTTACTCTTCTGGAGACCCAGTACGGCGAGGGCGATGCGGCCAAGTCCCAGACCATTGCCGAGAATTACATTACCCAGGGAGTGGTAGGCATCTTCGGCGCAAATGAGGGAGCTACCACCGGTGTCGGAAACGCCATCAAGGCCAACGGCTCCGGGATCATCGGCGTAGGCTTCGA